>JAXIPJ010000441.1:0-2868 GCA_045402985.1 Anaerolineales bacterium | reverse complement strand
GCCAGCGACAGTGAGGACGATTGTGATATGGCATTTGAAAACGAATTTCACGGCCCAAATCTTGGATATATTCTGGAACTTCATCAACGCTATCGGGATGATCCCAATTCAGTGGATGAGGCTACGCGGAAGCTTTTCGAGCAATGGTCGCCCGCTGGAGTTGGACCGGCTCTTCAGCCGCCCGGCAGCCTGCTTGCGATTACTGGAGCAGTTAACCTCGCCTGGGCCATCCGCTCCTATGGCTATCTCTCCGCCCAACTGGACCCGTTGAACAGCGCGCCGACTCACACGGACAACCCGTTATTGACGCTCGAATTTCACAAATTACAAAATGAAGATCTGCTTAACCTGCCGGCGGATATTTTGAGTTTGCCAGAACAACAAGCGGATGACAATGCTTATGATGCCATTGAATCCTTACGCTCCATCTACTGCGGAACGATCGGCTACGATTACGGGCACATTCGCATCCCTGAAGAAAGGGAGTGGTTATATCAAACCGCTGAGACCAGTCGTTATCATCCAACACAGCAGGCCGTGGATGAAAAAAGATTATTGGAACGATTGACCCAGATCGAAGCTTTTGAACTATTTCTTCATCGTGTTTATCCTGGAAAGACGCGCTTCTCCATCGAAGGGCTGGACATGCTCATCCCCATGCTGGATGAGATCATCGACTCGGCTGCGCGCGAAAAGACCAGCTCGGTCCTGATCGGCATGGCACACCGTGGACGCTTGAATGTGCTGGCGCATGTACTCCAAAAACCATACAGCCAGATATTGGCAGAATTTGCTGACCCCAAAGGCCGCGCCACAACCTGGGATGAACTTGGCTGGACCGGCGACGTGAAGTATCACATGGGCGCATACAAATCGCTCGGACAAGACAAGGAAGTGGACCTACTCGTCCACATGCCGCCTAACCCCAGCCATCTTGAACAAATTGACCCTGTCATTGTTGGCATGGCCAGAGCCGCCAATACAAAAGCAGATCAGCCCAGCGCACCGCGCTATTTTGAAAACGCATCTCTGCCGATCCTGATCCACGGAGATGCCTCCTTTGCCGGGCAGGGAATCGTCTCTGAAACCATTAACTTCTCACATGTGGCTGGGTATGCAACCAGCGGCAGTCTGCATATCATCGCTAACAACCAACTGGGCTTTACCGCCACAGAGAGGGAATCGCGCAGCAGTCTGCATGCCAGCGATCTGGCAAAGGGATTTGAAGTACCGGTCATTCATGTCAACGCGGATGATCCGTTGGCTTGTATCCAGGCAACGCGCACAGCTTTCGCTTATCGGCAAAAATTCCGCAAGGATTTTATGATCAACCTGATCGGGTATCGCCGTTACGGCCACAATGAAGGCGATGAGCCGCGCTTCACCCAGCCAGTGATGTATCGCAAGATCGATGCGCACCTCCCGGTACGACAGTTATTAGCCGATAAATTGGAAAAGGAAGACGTGCTCACACAGGGGCAGGCTGAGGAAATGCTGCAAGCAGACCTAAAGATTTTGCAGGAAGCAAATGATCAATTGGATGCGGAGAAGGCCCTGGTTGAACCGTTGCCCCAACCTCCTCCGCGCGGCGCGGCGCAAAAGGTCAAAACGGCTGTTACCCTTAAGCGGCTCAAGGAATTGAACCGTGCATTGCTGGAATTCCCAACAGATTTTCATCTCAATCCCAAACTGGTAAAGGCTGTGAAACGGCGCCGAACTTTGCTGGATAAACCTGAGAGTGGCCGGATCGATTGGGCGACCGCAGAAGAATTGGCATTCGCTTCGATCCTGGAAGATGGAACCCCGATACGCCTGACTGGTCAGGATAGCATACGCGGAACCTTTAGCCAGCGTCATGCAGTTTTCTACGATGCGGAAACCAATCAGCCTCATACCCCTTTACAGACCCTCCCTCAGGCCGCGGCTTCATTCGAGGTGCTCAACAGTCCCTTGAGTGAAGCGGGTGCAATTGGTTTTGAGGTTGGCTATAACATTTTCGCGCCCGAACGACTAGTCATCTGGGAGGCGCAATATGGTGATTTCATTAACAACGCCCAATCCGTGCTGGATGAGTTCCTGCTGTCGGGGCGCGCCAAATGGGGATTAACGCCTTCGCTGGTTTTATTATTACCGCACGGAAACGAAGGGCAGGGACCTGATCACTCCAGTGCGCGCATCGAAAGATTCCTGGGGTTGGCCGCCGAGATCAATGTCCGCATTGCTTATCCGTCCACCGCCGCCCAATACTTCCACTTGCTGCGCAGGCAAGCTATGCTCCTGAAAACAGATCCTTTGCCATTGGTGGTCTTTACTCCCAAGGGATTGTTACGCCATCCGCTGACAGCCTCCTCTTCACAGGAACTAACTGCAGGTGGCTGGCAGCGGGTGATCGATGACGCAAATTTGCCGGGCAAGAAAACGGATGTAAAGAATATGATCCTATGCAGTGGGCGCATCCATGTGGACCTTGCGACCAGCAACCTGCGCAAGGAAAACCACGATAATGCCATTGTGCGCGTTGAGCAACTTTATCCCTTCCCGAAACAGGAACTGGAGGAAGTGCTGGCTGAATACCCCAACCTTGAAGGGTTGGTCTGGGTGCAGGAAGAGCCGCTCAACATGGGTGCATGGAATTACCTGCGTCCGCGATTGCGTCAGTTGACCGAAGACCGCCTGCCCTTACATTACGTGGGCAGGCCGGAGAGTTCCAGCCCGGCTGAAGGTTCTTCGACCTTGTATCGAATTAATCAGCAATCATTGATCGAGCAGGCATTCAAGCTTGAAAAACAGGCAGGTACATCCAGCGTGGTGAAGGAGAGAGGTTAACATGTCAATCAAAATCGTAGTGCCAGAGTTGGGCGAGTCTGT
>JAXIPJ010000471.1:0-2010 GCA_045402985.1 Anaerolineales bacterium | reverse complement strand
ACTGGATAATATTCGAGCGATGCTCAACTGGAGTCTTGTCACTCCGCAAGGACTCCAACTCGGTGTGGGTTCCATTATGATGCTGTTCTGGTTCATGTATCGGCGCGGACATTTCATCGAAGGTTTGCAATGGGCAGAGAAGTTTCTGGCTGTGCCTGAAGTTCAAAATATCCCACCGTTGCGCGCTCTGGCGCTCGGTTCTGGCGGCATGATGGCTTTATGGCAGGGACAACAGGAGACTGCGCTGGTAAGGTTGCAAGAGACTCTGGCCATCGAACAGAGACTGGAAGATGAAAACATGGTGGCGACCTCACAAATGGCAAATGGAATTGCCTTCATCAACATGGGCAGGGATAACGATGCACGGCCCCTGCTCGAAGAAGCCAGCCGTTTCTTGGAATCCAACAATCCATACTTCCACGCTCTCACGCTGGTACATTTGGGGAATGCTGAACTGGGTTTGGGGCATCCCGACAAGGCACATGATTATCATTCCAAAGCCGAAGCGGCTGCCCGTCAGATCGACGAGAATTGGCTGTTGAGTTTTGCGTTGAATAACCTGGGTGAAGTAGCGCGGACACAGGGTCAATATGATCTGGCGCGTAAATATTATGAAGAGTGTGAAGCGTTGTTACCCGACTCAGGCGATAAAGGCGACAGGGCACGCTTTGTCCATAGTCTCGGATACATTGCCCAGCATGAAGAAGATTACGAACGCGCTGAATCTCAATTCAGAAAAAGCCTGGCGATGTTCCGACGCCTGGGCAATCGACGCGGCATCGCCGAATGTCTGGCAGGGCTGGCGGGTTTGAAAGCGCAACAAGGACATTCGGTATGGGGCGCCACCTTGCTCAGCGCGGCGGAATCGCTTTTGAAAGTCACAGGTGGCGCATGGTGGCCCGCTGATCGTGTGGAAGTGGAACGCAATCGCGAAATGATGAAGTCTGCGTTGGGGGCTGATGAATTCGCAAAAGCCTGGAAGACCGGCAGGACAATGAATATCGATCAAGCCATCGCCTTTGCAACAAATGAAACATAACCCGGGCATCGGCGCAACACCAGAATTGAGTTTGCGTGTCAGTGTTGCCACGCTGGTGCGGGTCGTTTTCCAACATCCGCTCAACGGTGAGTGGATGCTGGCACTGGAACGCAAAGCGTCTCTGCGCGAAACCGAAAGTGGACACGCTGTCGAAGTCAAGTCTCAACCCTTCGGCGGAGCAATCCGCATACTGGATATGAACACGATGCACGACCTGGTCGGGGAGTTTCACTTTGACAGTGAACGCTCGCGTTCCGAAAAAGATTTCCGCATCTTTATTCGACCATCAAGCTGGTCAGCAGTCCGAGAATTCTGTATCCAACTCCTCAGCCGCGTTGACAATTCCACGCTAGAAACCGATCCAACGCGGGAATTGGTGGAAGAATTTGCCGACGCGTTAAAGATCAACTTGAAGCCAGATCAATATAACTACAAGCCAGTAGCAACTGTCGTTGAGAATGATTCGTCGCCTACCGAAAATATCCACGCCCGGGGAATTCCTACAGTCAGGGTCTATCGTATTTTCGAAGCACACATCACAGACGCTTCCCTAATGGATGCGATGCTAAAAAACAGCGAGAGCATTTCGCATGAGGATTTATGTGAGCTTGCATTGAAGGATACGCGGAACGGCGGCAAGGGCAGAGCGAACGTCATTTTGGTTCTGCCGTTGAAACGCATAACTGATGCTTATCTAGCCACGCCGCCTTTTGAACGCAATGCTCCCATTTTGTTTGAAGACAATCAATTAGATGAAACTGTCCTTGCGGTTCTGGATGATATTCCCGTACCAAAATATCAAAGGATCTAGTAATCCACAAAGCAGGTAGTTGATATTGTTGGAGAAACGCCTGCTTTCCCATTTAGGATAAAATCACCAATCGCTCTACGCTCGAATCATGGAGGAGTATTATGAATACAACAGATTCCATTGACATCACTGATGCCCCGGCGATTGCAGGTCTTGCATT
>JAXIPJ010000183.1:0-2862 GCA_045402985.1 Anaerolineales bacterium | reverse complement strand
TTGAGACAACAATCAAGCAAAAGGAGCAAGAATGCCAATCAACAAGTACGCGGGAAAAAAGTGTTTTGTGATCATGCCTTTTGGAAAAAAGAAGGATATTGACGGATACGAGGTCGATTTTGATCATGTGTACCATGAACTGATCTACAAGGCAGTCAAAGAGCTTGGGGTTGACTGTGAAAGATGCGACGAAATTATTGGCACAGGATCGATCCATAAAAAAATGTTCCGGGGGATCTTCGATGCCGATGTGTCCGTTGTAGATATCACGTCTTTGAATCCAAACGTCTTTTACGAACTTGGCGTTCGACATGCCTTGCATAAATATGTAACGCTCGTCATTCGCAGGAATAGCAATCTCCCCATCCCATTCAATATCAATGGGCTTACTATCCTGGGGTATGATATTGACAGCGAGGACCAGCTCGAGAGCCACAGAAAAAAGATCCGCTACCTTATCCGGAATGGTTTGGACGCACCCTCCATTGACAGCATTATCTTTGATACCCTCGACGACCTAAAGGTGGAAAAGAGAGCCAGAACCATCCAAACGAGGGAGGAGAAACTGTATCCGATATTAAGCGCACCGGGCAAACAGATCGGGTATATCACCGGTAATATTAAAAACATCAACCACGTGGATATCTGGGTAAATTCCGAAAATACGAACATGCAAATGGCAAGGCACTATGAGCTTTCGATATCTGCCACCATTCGCTACGAGGGTGCCACGAAGGATGGAAACGGTTATGTGGTCGATGACCTGATCGCAAAAGATCTTCGCAAGGTGACCCGCGGCCGTGACTGCCTGCCGGGCAATATCATGGTCACAACCGCAGGGGAGCTGGAAAACTCCAACAACGTCAAAAAGATCTTCCACGCAGCCTCCGTGATCGGTGAGCCCGGGAGTGGCTACAAGCCGATCAATAATATTGCACAGTGTGTGCGAAATGCCCTGAAAAAGGCCGACTCCGTTGAATTGGCTGACCTGGAACTGCACTCCATTCTATTCCCACTCATGGGAGTGGGCACCACGCGATCGAGATCACAGGAGATGGCTGACAAACTGATCGATGAAGCGCTTGAATATATAAGACAAAATCCCCAGTCCAAGATCGACAAAATATATTTTCTTGCCTATACCGAGCAGGATCGCGAAATATGCCAGCATAAGTTCTATCATGATCCACGAATTGCAACACTATTAGAAGCTGAAACTCTCCCGTCTTAGATCAGGTGTACTCAGTTGATCCTTTATCCACGCTCAACATAATGATTTTCAGATTGCTAACTTTTGCGTGAAAATCTCCACCAGAGCAATCCACCAATCACAATAATACTCACACCTAAAATAAGACTCAGGCCAACCCCCCTTGGGGACGGGGATCCTGTGGCGCGGACGATCTCCGCAAGCGGGGTTCGCGTTGGTGGTGGAGTGATGGATGGCCTGGGAGAGGGCGCAATCGTTGTTGGACTGAGGGTGAGTGTCGGCGTTGCAGGCGGGGTCACGCGAAGGAGTAATTTTTGTTCCGGGCGGATGACGGAGGTGTTATTCAGTCCATTCCAGGCCATCAGATCCGACAGTGGAACGTCATACAGGTTAGCGATCCAGAAGAGTGTTTCGCCGCTCTGGACTGTATGGTAATAGTTGCCGTCCGCTTCAGGGGTGAGCTTCTGGATATTGCTCAACGTGGGGCTGGGGGTGATATTGCCCGGGTCGATCACAAGCTTTTGCCCAACTTGCAAGGGCCACTCCTGCTGCCACCCATTCAAGGTCAATATCCGGTCCACGGAGATGTGATAGGCATCGGCAATGGTGATCAGCGCCTGGTATGGCTGCACCTCATGAACGATCTTGCCATCCGCATCCGGGACGGCGGGTACGAACATGCCAAAGGGAGTCGGCGTGGCATAGCCTTCAGTATTCTCATCGGGGATGAATAAGCGCTGCCCGGCTTGCAGGGGTATATTGCGGGAAACGTTGTTCCAGACCTCCAGGTCGTGGATTGTGATCTGGTAGGCAATTGCGATCGACCAGAAAGATTGACCCGCGCGGACCTCATGAAAGATCTTGCCTTCGGCATCTGGTGTGGCGATCTTTACCGGTATGATCAATTGAGAGACCGGATTCGGAATAACAACACCCGGCTGCGCAGTGCCTCCTGAGGACGGGGATGAACTGCCGCACTCCTGCCCGGAAACATAGGCAGCCTGAAGGATGTAATAGATCCGTCCATCTGATGTTTGAGCTGCACCCGCGCCTACATGACAATACGCCGGAGTGACCGCCGGGCGCATGTGGTCCGGGTCTGCCCAGGCTGCCATGATCTCATCGATGCCCATGCCTCCATGACTCACCGCAAAGTTCTCTGTTGCCCAGACGGTGCCACCATTGCCATATCCGGCCGCAGCGATGCGACCGCGCACATCCCCAATATGCCAGGACATGTTGTTCGCTGCCATCGTCGCAGCGGTCGATTGGGCAACGGCATTCACGATCGGGTCTTCGATAAGAGCCGGGAGACCGTACGAAACTCGCAGCGTGTTCATCGCAAGAATCAACTCATAGGCGCTGACCTGTTTGGGCGGAGCCGGGTGAACCTCTTCCGCCTTTACAGCTTGTGGCGGGTGGAATCCTCCCATTCCAAAAACGAGGAGCATAAACCAGAAAAGGAAACGTTGGATACGCATACGATAATTATAATTCTACTGGCACGGGGGTTTTTAGAACATTAATTCTATTCTATGATTCATCTGTTAGAATCACTTTTATGTTAAAGCCTATTTCACGAATACTCAACTCTTTGCTTATACTCATTTTTATAGGCACCTGGGGCAACGTCCTTTATCACTTCAAGTTTG
>JAXIPJ010000293.1:0-4205 GCA_045402985.1 Anaerolineales bacterium | reverse complement strand
TGTCCCGCAATTGAGTTATTTATCCCATATGTGCTGGCATTTTTAAGAGCGCATAGAGCATCTAACTCATAAGCCCTTGGTCGGGAGTCCAAATCTCCCCCTCGGCACTAAATACCCGCCGAGTTAGGCGGGTATTTGATTTCTACCTGATCGGGGATGCCTGACTACCACGGGCTCGGATCAATCGGGAGCGATAAACGAAGAGATTTTCAATCAGATCATCGCCACGTTTCGCTTGATTCCCGGATAAGCTGAATGAGTTTGTGTGACCTGTTGCCTGAGATCGTTTTCAACCCACTACCTAAAGTTTATCGAAATACTACTTGAATTTCGTTGCGTTTTGTGCAACAATATACATAATTGACATTCGCATAAAAATAACTACCCATATTTGTATTCTTTTACAACCTCTCGCCGTACGCTAATGCACGCTACTGGTTAATATCCTGTCTGATGTAAGTCCTTATCATTTTACGATGCCGATCCGAGTATTCGAAAGAAAAGGAGTCACAGACGATGCAAAACCAAACCGTGTTTCGTTCCAGAAAGTCCTTATCTGTATCTGCCAGGATCCTGCTCGTGCTGATACTGATAGTCGGAATGCTGCCAGCGTTGTCAGTGGGTGCTCAAGCAACCAACCTGGCGCTCAACAAACCAGTCACGTGTTCGTCAATTGAAAACGCAGGCACACCCTGCGCCAGCGCAGTGGATGGCAATCCTGGGACGCGCTGGTCCAGTGCGCATGGCGTTGACCCGCAATGGATTTACATCGATCTCGGTCAGACTTACACCATCAGCCAGGTGATTTTGCGATGGGAAGCTGCGTATGCCACAGCGTTCCAAATCCAGACCTCGGCAAACGCCTCCACTTGGACAACGATCTATTCCACCACGACAGGCACCGGCGGCACACAAACCCTCAATGTTTCGGGCTCAGGTCGTTACATCCGCATGAATGGCACAGCCCGCGCTTTGCCATATGGTTACTCGCTGTGGGAGTTCGAAGTCTTTGGTTTGGGCAGTGCCACGAATACACCCACGCGAACCAACACACCGTCTGGGAATCCAAACCGGGCATTGAATCGACCTGTGACATGCTCCTCGATTGAAAACGCTGGATTTCCCTGCGCGAGCGCGGTGGATGGGAATCTCGGCACGCGCTGGGCCAGCGCTTATAGTGCCAGCCCTCAATGGATTTACGTCGATCTCGGTCAGACCTACACCATCGCTCAGGTGATTCTGCGTTGGGAAGCGGCGTATGCCACATCCTTCCAAATCCAAACCTCGGCAAACGCATCCACTTGGACGACAATCTATTCCACCACGACAGGTACCGGCGGCACGCAAACCCTCAACGTTTCAGGGTCGGGACGTTATGTGCGAATGTATGCCACGGTCCGCGCGTTGCCGTATGGTTATTCGTTGTGGGAATTTGAAGTCTACAGCACTGGCGGACCAACGCCTACCCCAACCCGAACCAATACTCCGCTCGGTCCAACGAATACACCCACGCGAACCAACACACCGACTCCCACGCGTACGAATACTCCATCTGGTGCCAGTATCCTGCTCTCATACAACAAGCCGGCGATAGCCTCCACTTCACAGAATAATGCCAATTGTTCAGGCTGCACTCCTGACAAAGCAGTAGACCTGTTGAACTCCACCCGCTGGGCAAGCGACACCTGGAATGACAGCCAGTGGATTTACGTGGACCTCGGCGCGACCGCGACAATCACCCGCGTCGTCCTGACTTGGGAGGCGGCCTACGGCAGCTCCTATAACATTCAAGTTTCCCCCAACGCGACCTCATGGACAACGATCTACTCCACCACCACTGGCGATGGTGGGACAGATAACATCACCGGCTTGAATGGCAGCGGACGTTACGTGCGGATGCAAGGCGTTCTGCGCGGCACTGCCTGGGGCTGGTCACTGTGGGCATTTGATATCTACGGCACTGGTGGCGCTCCCAACGCAACTCCTACAACAGTGCCCTCGCCCACACCACATGGACCTTACACGAATCTCGTTTGGAGCGATGAGTTCAACAGCACGTCACTGAGCACGGCCAATTGGAACATCGAGACCGGCGGAACAGGGAATGGGAACGGTGAGTTGCAGTATTACACCAATGGGCAGAATATCTCCTTTGCGGGTGGCTCAATGATCATCACCGCGCGGCAGGAGAACCCATCCAACTATCAGTGCTGGTACGGCACCTGCACCTACACCTCGTCCCGGATCACAACTGCCGCCAAGCGCGAGTTCACCTATGGACGGATCGAGGCTCGCATTCAAATTCCGTATAGCCAGGGAATCTGGCCAGCATTCTGGATGCTCGGTAACAACATCGGCTCAGTCGGCTGGCCTCTGTGCGGTGAGATTGACATCATGGAAAACATCGGGCGTGAGCCAAACATCGTTCACGGCACGGTGCATGGACCGGGTTACTCCGGCGCGGCTGGGCTAGGCGGGCCGTATACGTTGCCGAGCGGGGCGTACCATGATGCTTACCACGTCTTCGCTGTAGAATGGGAAGGCAATGTCTTCCGTTGGTACATGGACGGCATCCTATACTTCACTCTCACCCGCGCTACGGTGGAGACGCATGGGCAATGGGTGTTTGACCACCCGCACTTCATTCTCCTGAATGTAGCTGTTGGCGGGGCATGGCCAGGCAGCCCGGATGGCACCACCGTCTTCCCGCAGCAGATGAAGGTGGACTACGTCCGCGTTTATCAATAAACTCGTGGAAACGCGATGAGTCGCGACTCGACTCAAACTGATTAACGGAGATGACTGAAGTGAAAAGTACTCATCTTTAGTCATCTCCCTTTTATCTCACTGCCATCCTGCCCACGAGACAAAAACGTTCCACTTACACACAATTCATCGCAGGCAGTTTCCAGCCAAAACTCAATCAAAATCTCCATCTGTAAACCACTTTGCCTGGGCCTCTGTCATCCATTGGTCGTGGAGCGACAAGTAATCCTCCCTTGTCTAAAACCATTTCATCACTTCATCGCGTTTTATTACAGTAGATTTCTGTTCAATATAGCATACTCCCTATTATCGCTTGTCTCATTATTTGCTAATTTATTTGGAATACATTGTAGGTTGAATTACTTACTTCAAGTTTAGATAATTATGCGGCACTCTGTAAATGCGAGAACCGCGGTCGCCGACCGCGGTTCTCTTAAGGAGGAGAAGAGAAATCACTTACTGCTCAAATGTAGCATAAAGGTCTCAACCATACTTGACCTTATGCCTATGATTACCCCATGATACACCGACGGTTTACAAAGGCGCAGGAGAATGCTTCCTGCATAGCGTTGATAAGCGATGGTTCTTAACGTCAGAAACTTAAGTTATCAAGGCTATCCGCGAAACAGACAACGAATTTGCCGTCTGCGAATTCGATCCTGGCTGCGTTGCATTTATCTGCCAGGTGCGGCATCTTCAGTTTGACATGCGCCAGCGCAATGGCTTCAATGGCCTGTCCCAGGGTCATGTTCGACTTTACGACCGTCTCACCATCAGGCATATAGAGCTGATGACTTAACAGAAAACCCGGGTCAAGGGTGACCAGTGAACCGTGCTTACCAGGCCGAATGAAATTGTCTTTGCTCATTGACGTTACTCGTAATCTCAATATCAAATACTTTTTGGGCGCGCTCCAGGATCGTCCCGACGATCTGCCCGTAGAAATACCCGTGGGTATCACAGTAGTTGAAGAGGGGGATGCCCTCATTGTCCATGTCGCCCGCGTAATAGCCCGGGAAACAAAAGACATCTCCGCTCTGGCCTTCGACGCCGTTCAGCTGGATCTCCAGGTTAACCGCGCCACAATTATGTTCGACCTTCATTAGGTCGACGACAGGTTCGCCATCTGCGCCGGTAAGGGCCTTTGAATAGCGCGCGAACAGAGGCACCTGCTCATCAATAAATCGTTCAACAACCATCCCCTCGGGGATGGTGTTGAACTTCCACATATAGACACACATACTCCCTCATTGATCACAAAGAACACATATACAACGTACAGGGTCAGGCCACAATTTGTGTTTAGAACATCTGTTCTATATTTTACTACAAGTATTAGATCTATGGAAGAGGTGATTCTGACTTGCGCTATGCCGGGAAGTTCGTTCGGCGTTAATACCCCAAACTTCAGATCCGCAGGATGGTAAAACTCCCCAACT
>JAXIPJ010000051.1:0-7921 GCA_045402985.1 Anaerolineales bacterium | reverse complement strand
CCTTACCTGGTTTATTGGTATGGGATGTTATATGCTTTCGTTTTTTACCATGTTCCTTGGAATTCCATTTGCAGGGTCCAATGGCAGTGATATTGATCCTTCTGTAGCTCCGTTATTTGCGCTTGGCTTCATGATTCCATTCATTATTTTTGGAGCAATTTTTATCGGTGGCGCATTATTTATCCTCTATGGTCTGATCGGAGCCATACAAGTTTTTCAAGGCAAAGATTTTCGATATGCAATCATTGGTAACCGCCTTGCCACTTATTTACAAAAGAATACTAGCAGATAACGGAGAACTTATACGATGCGAATCGCAATTATCTCTGATATGCACGGAAACGACTTCGCCTTCGAAATTGCGGAGGCAGATATAAAGAAACAAGCTGTTGATCGAATCGTCTGTCTGGGCGACGCAATTCAAGGCGGACCACAACCTGCGGCTATCGTTCAACGTCTGCGTGCGCTGAACTGTCCCGTCGTGATGGGGAATGCAGATGCGTGGTTGTTAAGTGGCGAGGAAACTGGTGATGAAGGGATTCCGCCTGAGCGCCTCAAAAAGATGGGCGATATTCGGATGTGGTCATTGTCACAGCTCAGCGAAGATGAACGCGCCTTTATTTCGAGTTTTCAACCAACGGTCACATTGAATCTTGAAGATAGTCTTGACCTGTTATGCTTTCACGGCTCCCCTACATCCTTTGATGATATTATCCTGCCCACCACATCCAACGAGGATTTTCAAAAATTTCTGGGTAAGTATGCTGATCATATTTTGACGGGTGGACATACTCACATGCAGCAGATCCGACGTAATGGTGAGCGCTTCTTCTTCAACCCTGGCAGTGTAGGCTTTGCCTACAGCCATTATCAAGCGGACGGTCAATTCCGTGCCGATCCGTGGGCGGAATATGCGATATTAACTGTCGAGAATGGCAGGACCAGCCTTGAGTTCCGTAAGCTTCCTTTTGATGTAGAGGAACTTATCCAGATCTATCATGAAAGCGGACGGCCATTTGCGAATGAAGCCATCGCGCAATATCAATGAATTTTCATGACACAGATGAAGGAATCAAAAAGAGCCCCGCGTTTCGCGGGGCTCTTTTTTTGTCAGATTAGTTGCTCATCGTGACGTTGGTAGCCTGAGGACCCTTGGGGCCTTGTTCAACATTGAACTCGACCTTCTGTCCTTCAGTCAGGTTACGGAAACCATCGCCTTGAATAGCGGAGAAATGGACGAAAACGTCCTTTCCACCTTCGCGTTCGATAAAACCGAAACCCTTATCACCATTGAACCACTTGACGGTACCACTTATTCGTTCAGACATTGTATTTGCCTCCTTTGGCAATTCAAAAAATTTTTTTAGGATCTGTCTGTTCCATCGGAGGGCAAAACAAAACAGCCCACGGATTGAAACCGTGAGCTGTGGCTGTTCTTCAAACCAACGTAACTTACCGTTATCCTACAAAAGCAATAATAACAGACTAATGAGAATGAGTCAACCAATTTCCGTTAACAATATCTAAGATTTGAAATGTAATAAAGGGTGAATTCTCTTGGTGCTATAATCCCTCCCACCTATGAACTTTCTAATCACTGGAGCCGCGGGATTCCTCGGCTCTTCTCTTGCCAATCAACTGGCGCGCGAGGGACATCAAGTACGCGGGCTGGATGATCTCTCTACTGGGAATCCGCAGGCGCTGTCGACCGATGTCCATTTCACGCGCGGGGATGTGAGTGACCGCCCAAAGTTGTGGACACTTCTCCAGGAGGTGGATGTGGTCTACCATCTGGCGGCGCGCGTTTCTGTACCCGAATCCGTTTTGTATCCGCGGGATTACAACAACGTCAATGTGGGCGGGACGGTTGCACTCATGGAAGCTATGCGCGACGTGGGCGTGCGACGCGTGGTACTAACTTCATCGGGTGCGGTATATGGTGATCTCGCGGAACAACCTTTGCGCGAAACTGTGACCCCGAATCCGCGCTCGCCGTATGCGGTCTCGAAACTCGCCGCAGAATATTACGTCCGCACCATTGGCGGTTTGTGGGGCATTGAAACTGTCAGCTTGCGAATTTTCAACACTTATGGCCCAGGCCAGCACATGCCGCCGTCACATCCGCCTGTCGTGCCACATTATTTGCGACAATCGCAGCGCGGCGGGACTCTTGTGGCACATGGAGATGGAAATCAGACTCGTGATTATGTCTATGTGGATGATGTGGTCAGCGCGTTGATCGCGGCCGCGACCGCGCCGAATGTCAATGGGCTAGTGATCAATGTAGGCTCTGGTATCGAAACCAGTATTCGCGATCTGATCAAGTGTGTGCTTGATGTGACAGGTGGTAACCCCGAAGTACTCTACAACGCGAAGACTCCCGGCGGCGTCTCACGCATGCGTGCTGACCTGACTCTGGCGCAGGAGAAGTTAAGTTATCGCCCGTCGATCAAATTGGAAAATGGTTTGCGGCTCACTCTTAGACGGGATCCAAGGTTTCAATAATTTTTTAGAAGTTTTCATATTTGAACAACTCAACATTCCAATCTTTCAAAAATTTAATATATGATTCTCCCTAAAAAATTTTATGATAGATCTACTTTGCAAGTTGCGCGTGAATTGATCGGTGCACGGCTGGTGCGGATTCTGGATGGCGTAAAACTTGTCGGAATAATTTCTGAGACCGAGGCATATATCAGTCAAAAGGATCTGGCCTGCCATGCAAAGGCGGGACGAACCGCGCGGACGGCGGTCATGTTTGGAGAGCCGGGGCACGCGTATGTTTATTTTACGTATGGCAACCACTGGATGTTGAACGTAGTGACTGAGCGCGAGGGATTCCCTGCGGCGGTGTTGATCCGCGCGATACAGCCGATCGAGGGTATGGAGGTCATGTCTGCGCGGCGGAGTGGGCGCGATACGTTTGGACCGGGGAAACTGACTCAGGCGATGGGAATCACCAAAAGCGAAAATGGAGTCGATTTAACGGAGACAAATCACGGCTTATGGATCGAAGCGGGTATCAAAGTCCCGAATTCGCTCGTGACGAAAGGTCCGCGGGTGGGTTTAAATAATACGCCGGAGCCGTGGTTATCCAAACCCTGGCGCTTTCTGGTAAAGGCTGAAATTTCAGGTTGAGGTACTCATGGATGTCACTGCTTTTTATTCCATTGTAGCGGGCACATGTTTCACGCTGGTGGGCCTATGGTGGAACGTTGTACAGTCTCACAAGGAATGGTTCGAGGATGAAACAATACGAAGCCTGACCGCAGGAGTATATGCGTCATTTTTGATACCCGCTGTAATGAGTTTGGGCGCGCAAGTGAGTGGCACCAGCCAGATCATCTGGCAGGTTGTTTTCGTGCTGGCGGCCGCGACGGGCATGGTAAGTACATCACGGCTTATTAATAAAACGAACCCAGCAAATGCAAGCGGGCTTTTTCGGCGCAATCATTGGGCAGTTGTGGTATTGTATGGATTGGTAATCCTGTTCGGAATTGCACCCGGGCTGGGAACCGCGCTGACCGGAATGCAGCCGTTGCAAGTGGAAGGTATCTTGCTTGTGATCCTGATCATCATTGCACATGGGTTGGCCTGGGAGTTCATGACCGAAGCCCAGACCAAAAAATATTAAGTTTTGCCAAAGGAGAATATTATGGGATTACTTGAAGGAAAGACTGCACTGGTATTTGGCCTTGCCAATGACAAGTCCATTGCCTGGGGCATCACACAAGCCTTTCATCGCGAAGGCGCGAAAATTGGCATCAGCTATGCAGGCGAAATGCTGGAAAAAAGGGTAAAGCCGCTCGCGGAAAGGATCGGATGTGACTGGGTCGAACAATGTGACGTGACCAACGATGAGCAGATCTATGCCACCGCAGAAAAGGCTGCCGCACATTTTGGCAAGATCGATATCCTGGTACATTCAATTGCATTCGCGGGAAAAGATGAATTAAGCAGACCTTATTATCAGACAAGCCGCAGTGGATTTAAGAACGCCCTGGATATTAGTGTGTTTTCGTTCGTCGCTCTGACGAATGCGTTTCTACCGCTCATGATCCCGGGCGGTTCGATCATGTGTCTCACCTATTATGGCTCAGTGAAAGTTGCGCCAAACTATAATGTGATGGGCGTTGCCAAGGCCGCACTTGAGTCATCCACGCGTTACCTTGCATTCGACTTGGGTCCACAAAAGATCCGTGTGAACGCGATTTCAGCGGGTCCCATCCGCACATTGGCGGCGGCGGGAGTCGGTGGGTTTCGCGATATGTACAAACACTTCGCCGATGCCGCGCCGCTGCGCGAAAATGTAACCATTGAAGATGTAGGCAACGCGGCAGTATTCCTTGCATCAGATCTTTCGGCACGCATTACGGGTGAGATCCTATATGTGGATTCGGGATTCAACACGGTCGGTGTGCAAATCGCGGCAAAAGAAGAAAAAAGTGCATAAACCAGTAATCAGTTTTCAGTGACCAGTAGGGGCGGGCGTATGTCCGCCCTTTTTGATTTAACGGTAAAATAAACTCAATATGTTCAAGCGCAACACCACCCCCGCCGAAACACAACAACCCATCCAAGCCGTCGAGCGCATCACATCTGTGCTTGGGTCAGGCGTCATCTGGCACGGCTCCATCAATGGCTCAGGTGGCGTCCGTATCGAGGGCGCTTTCGAAGGCGAGATCGCTTTGCGCGGCATGCTTGTCATCGGCGAGACAGGACGCGTGACCTGTCAGAATGTGCGCGCCAACGCGGTCATCGTGGCGGGTGCAGTGCGCGGCAATATCACGACTCAAAAATTGGAGATCCGCGGCTCGGGTCGCGTCTGGGGCGATGTGGTCACAACCGCATTCGTGACGGAGGACGGCGCCTTTCTCCGCGGTCAAATACGGATGGAAGAAACGGTCGAACTGGACCTCGAGCCAGCTCCCGAAACCACGCCTTCTGAGGCCGCCCAGGCCGAATCCATTGCGTCGACGCCAATCGTTGTGCCCGAACAAATTTCAGGAGGGACAACACGAAAGGTCGTAAGAAAGAAAAGGGACGAAGAGTAATTGAACTAACCCTCACCCCTCTCCTTCGGGAGAGGGGTAGTTATATACGATGAAATACCGTGACCTCCACATCGAAACACAGCGACAAGCTCCCAACAATGCGCGCACGGAAGGATTTTCCTTCCTTGTGCGCGCAGGGTATCTGACACGTGAAAGCGTCCCCACAAAATTAGGCGAATTTACACTCGATCATTTGCGTAAATTATCCACCGATGAGTCTTTCCTCTTTCATCTTTCATTGCCAACTATAAGCAATGAAGGGGAAACATTCTTCCCCATCCCATTCGGTTCCATCGAAGTTGCATACTGCTCCTCCTGCAAATACTCAGAGCGGCTTGAATTCGCGCGTTTCAAAAAGGCTCCTCTTCCAGAAGAGGAGCAACTTCCACTGGAAAAAATCTTAACTCCCGATTGTCATACAATTGAAGCATTGGCAAATTTTCTCAATATCCCAAAAGAGAAGACAGCCAAAGCCCTGATGTACACCCGAGTAGCGGACAACAGATTCATCTTCGTCGTTGTACGTGGAGATATGCAAGTCAGTGATGCAAAACTAAAGCAGCATATCGGCGAAATTCGCCCAGCCACTGCAGAAGTGATCGACAGATCCGGCGCAGCTACTGGCTACGCGTCACCGATAGGATTGAAAGACGCGTTGATCGTTGTGGATGATCTAATTCCACGATCTCATAATCTTGTAGCGGGCGCAAATGAATCTGGTTATCATTTAAAGAACACTAACTACGGACGCGATTATGCTGCTGAGATCGTCGCGGATCTGGTCCAGGCCAAAGCGGGCGATGCTTGTTCCAATTGTGGAAATCCACTTTCTGTCATACCCGTTATTAGTTTGTCCACCCGCAATGAACATAATTTTGAAAACATTTTGCTCGCCCTCGCCGAAACCCATCACGATGACAAGGGTATCACCTTTCCAAAGTCCGCCGCGCCGTTTGACGTGTATCTCATGCACCTGCCGGGCAAAGAAATGGACACGCGCGCCAAAGCCGAAGAGATTTACAACTTATTACAAAGCGCAGGCATTTCCGTTCTATTTGACGACCGCGACGAACGCGCCGGAGTCAAATTCAACGATGCAGATTTGATAGGCTATCCCATCCGCGTGACAGTGGGAGAAAATGGGCTGAAAGAGGGAATGGTAGAATTGAAGCCGCGTATGGAAAAAGAAAATCGTCTCGTGCCAATTGATAAAATCGTTGAAGAAATTAAATCTTCACTGAAGTAATCCTGGGCGTGATAACCGCGCCCCTAGTCTCTACCCAATGAACAACACAAAAGTCGGACATTTCCCTCCAGCCAAACGACTCGGCCTGATCACACATGCAGTTATTATTCTTGTGCTGGCTGGAGTTTCTACGTGGGAATTTCTAAATATCACGCGTGCACCTGTTGGGCCGATGTTCGTGTCCTATCTACTGGCCGCTTTGCTGGCTTTCGCACCCATCCCATTCTTCGTATACCGCGCCTACGCTCTTTTGCGCGCCGACTACTACATTGACCGTGACAGTCTCGCAATCCTGTGGGGACTGCGCGTCGAAGATATTCCGCTGACAGATATCGAATGGATACGTCCCGCGTCTGACCTCTCCGTCCCCTTATCCCTGCCTCGTTTTCGATTGCCAGGCGCGGTGATCGGGACGCGTCGACATGCGGATTTGGGCCCCGTGGAATTCCTTGCAGCTGATCCGCGAAAATTGATCCTGGTCGCCACATCCAAGCGCGTTTTTGCCATCTCACCAAACGACATGGCCTCCCTCGTTCGCACCTTTGCACGCGCAACAGAATTGGGCAGTCTTATGCCTGCCGAAGCAAAATCGGTTTACCCATCCTTTATCGTCACGCAGGCATGGGAAAGTCGATTTGCGCGCTTCCTATGGATCAGCGGACTTATTCTCAATCTTGGTCTCTTTGTATGGGTTGGCATCTTAATTCCATCGCTGACGCAGGTCCCTATTGGATTCAACTCCTTTGGAGCGCCGGTTGAACCGGCATCCTCAGTGCGCTTGATCCTGCTTCCATTTGTCAGCTCATTGATGTTCACGATCGGCGTCTTCGCAGGTCTATATTTTTATCGCTGGGAAATACAGCGTCCGCTTGCATTTATCCTTTGGCTTTCGAGTACACTCTGCGCAGTATTGTTTTTGATGGCAGTGTTATTTCTTGTCACTGCTCCCACATAATCCCACGCATGCAACTTCTCTACGGCTTCCTCATTGCAGTCGTTATCTCATTCCTTGCATATCGCGCTGACAGCCTCAACAAAAGCGGAGCATTCGCGGCTGCCGTCATGGGCACCATCATCTTTGGCATCGGCGGATGGCAATGGGCAATTTTGCTCATCACCTTTTTCGTCACATCATCATTTTTAAGCCGCGCCTTCAAGGATCGCAAACAGAGTCTCAATGAAAAATTTTCAAAGGGATATGCCCGCGACGCGGGTCAGGTCTTCGGTAATGGCGGGGTGGCAGCCGTCCTCGTCTTGATCCACGCGCTTTACCCCGAATGGACCATCAGCTGGGTTGGATTCGCCGCGTCACTTGCGGCAGTCAACGCTGATACATGGGCGACAGAGTTGGGCGTCCTGAATCCGACTCCTCCACGAATGATCACAGATTTAAGAAAGCGCGTCGAAAAAGGGACCTCCGGCGGAGTCTCGTTATCTGGAACCTTTGCCTCGCTTTTAGGTTCATCTGTGATCGCGTTGTTCGCAGTTTTACTTTCCCCAACTCACTCACTGAATACTAATCACTTTTTACTGATCACTGCATCTGGCTTGGCTGGCTCGCTCTTTGACTCGCTTCTCGGCGCGACAGTACAAGCCATGTACTTCTGCCCTGCCGATAACA
>JAXIPJ010000251.1:0-4884 GCA_045402985.1 Anaerolineales bacterium | reverse complement strand
ATGCCTCTTTACGAAGAGTCCAATGGCGGTGATGGGTACGTGAGCATTGAGGTCAGTCCTACGCTTGCGCATGACACTGAAAAAACTATCGCGCAAGCCGAACAACTATGGGTGCGCGTGGCTCGACCGAATCTCATGGTCAAAATTCCAGCAACGCAGGAAGGCATTCCCGCCATTCGCAAAACAATTGCCGCGGGCCTCAACATCAACATCACGCTTATCTTTTCGCTCAAGCGTTATGCCGAAGTGATGGATGCGTATCTCAGCGGTCTCGAAGACCGCGCCAGTGCGGGTCATCAGATTGATCACATTGCGTCGGTCGCTTCGTTCTTCGTTTCTCGTGTTGATACCAAGATCGATCCGCAACTCCCTGAAGGTTCGCTATTGCGCGGCAAGGCTGCGATTGCCAACGCGAAACTTGCCTACGATGAATATCACAAAACTTTTGCGGGTCGCCGCTGGGAGAATCTAAAAGTCAAGGGTGCCCGCGTTCAGCGCCCGTTGTGGGCCAGCACCAGCACGAAAAATCCCGCCTATCCCGATACCATTTACCTCGATAACCTCATTGGTCCCGAAACTGTCAACACCGTTCCGCCCGCCACGCTCGAAGCCTTTCGCGACCACGGTGTTGCTGCGATGACTCTTTCACGCGACGTGGACAAAGCACAAGAGTCCATCGTGCAACTTGAAGCCGCGGACATCTCGATGGATGTGGTGACTCAGGAGTTGGAAGATGAAGGTGTCAAATCTTTTGCAGAGGCCTTCGCGCAATTGTTAGCCACAATTGATCAAAGAAGGAAAAGCGCCGCTTCATCACTTGGACCGATAGCAGATTCTGTTTCGAAGCGCATGGCGCAGCTTGAAGCGGACTCCGTGCCCGGGCGTCTGTGGGCACATGACCCCACTTTATGGACAACAGATTCTGAGGGTCAGGCGGAGGTCAAAAAGCGCATGGGCTGGCTGGACTCGCCCGAAAAAGCGCGCAAACTTGTTTCAGAATATCAAGCCTTTGCAGAAGAAATCAAACAGGCAAAAATTGAGCGTGTGTTGGTGTTGGGCATGGGTGGTTCATCGTTGACAGCGGAGGTGTTTAGTTCATTACTCGCGGCGGCAAAGATAGAAGCTCTGACCTCACTGGCGATATTGGATTCAACTGACCCAGCTCAGGTAGCAACCATTGCCGAGCAATATCCGCCGGATAAAAGTTTATATATCGTCGCCAGTAAATCCGGAGGCACCGCTGAAGTGATGGCAGCCTTTGATTATTTCTGGGAACTGAGCAACAGAGATGGCTCGCGTTTCATCGCAACAACCGACCCTAATACGTCGCTCGAAGCGCTGGCTCTCAAACATAACTTTAGAAAAATATTCCATGCAGATGAATCCATCGGTGGACGATACTCAGCGCTGTCGGACTTTGGCCTCGTGCCTGCCGCGCTGCTGGGAATCGATCTGGATCAAATACTTGACCGTGCTGATTGGATGAAACGACAGTGTGGAGCGCATGTCCCTGCCGCGCGCAACCCTGGCTTGGCGCTGGGAGGCGTGATGGGAGAATCCGCTCTCGGAGGCCGCGACAAGCTGACGGTCCTGAGTGACGCGCCTTTATCCGCTTTTGCAGGTTGGATCGAGCAGATCATTGCCGAGTCCAGTGGCAAGGATGGGAAGGGAATCCTGCCTGTGCCGCTCGAGCCGATCGGAAGCCCGGATGTGTATGGAGATGATCGCGTGTTTGTATATTTGCGTCAAACAGGCGAACTGGATAATGAGGTCGCCGCGTTGAAAAGTGCAGGTCATCCAGTCATTGAATCTCCGATCTTCAATGTCTATGATATTGGCGCAGAGATGTATCGTTGGGAAATTGCAACAGTAGTAGCGTGTTCAATTTTGGGCGTGAACGCGTTCGACCAACCCAATGTTGAGTCAAGTAAAAAAATTACCAAGGCGAAGATCGCAGAGTATCAACAGCACGGGAAGTTGGAGGAAGGTGAAGCGGCCTGGATGGGTGAGAGCGTAAAAGTGTTTTCATATTCAAGTGTAAATGGTGACACCTTGGGAAGCATTTTGCAGAATTTTTTGAAAGAGGCAAAGGCTGGTGGATATGTGGCCATCAATGCATATCTGTCGCGCAATGCTGAAATGATAGCTAAGTTACAACAGATGCGCGTCGCGATCCGCGCAAAGACTGGCAACGCGGTGACCGCGGGCTTTGGTCCGCGCTTCCAACATTCAACAGGGCAGTTCCACAAAGGCGGCCCAGCAAATGCGTTATTTATTCAGATCACTGCTCAACCCGAAAGAGATTTTGATATTCCAACAGAAGGACTCACATTTGGTACTTTGATCCGTGCGCAGGCGCTTGGCGATTACGAAGCGTTGATCGAAGCGCAGCGAAAAGTTTTGCGGGTGCATCTGTCTGCATCGAATGATGTGGGGTTATTAGTGGAAGCTTTGAAATGAAAGAGCTTGCCTAACAAAAATGCATCCAGACCACGACAACATCGATAAGAAACCTAGTCACCGCGCAAGGCTTCAGCAGTCTCCATACGGCTCAATCGCCAGGCTGGATAGAGCGCGGCCAGCAGGGCAGCGCCAACTGCCAGTAAGAACGCCTGAACAAAGGGCGCGGGCGTTATATGCATTTGGAGTGTCCAGCCAAACGAACGCTGGTTGATAACGAAGATCAGGACCCATGCCAGGATATACCCAGTGGGGAGCGACAGCAGTCCGGCAGATGCACCCAACAATCCCGTCTCCCAAAGGGTTAAGCGGCGCATTTCGACCACGGTCAACCCCAGGGCTCGCAGGATGCCCATTTCCCGTGCTTTTTCGAGTTGCAAGGCAAGCAGGGAACTTAGTACGCCGATGAAAGCAACCAGGGTTGTGATCAATTGCATGGCTGCTGTGATTGCAAATGTGCGGTCGAACACCACCATCGCGCTTTCGCGCAGCGCACCGCTGGGATTTACCTGTATGTTCGGGAAGTCAGTCAATTGTGTACGCAGTTCTGAAGTGAGGACATCTATATCTGTGCCAGGGGCCAAAATCAGTGCCAGACCGTTCAAGCGGTCATCATTCCACAGGCGACGATAGGTTTCCAGACTCATACGGACGGACCCCCGTGTGGATGCATAATCCGCATAGATGCCTGCGATCGGAAACGACTGCCAGCCCATAGGGGTGAGTAACGCTAGTGACCCACCTGAAGCGGAAATTCCCAACCGGTTGGCGAGTGGCTCCGAAAGCAGGATTGCCCCATCTCTTACCATTTGCCAGGCTTGTTGTGGACTTTCCTGTACTTCCAGAAACAGACGGGAGTCCATCGGTCGGTCCATACTCGCGGCGACAAGCTCCACCGAACCTTGTTCTGATTCCACTGTAACGACGCGGATGAACAAGCTGGCCTCCGTACTTGGATGCGTTCCTGCAAGAGCAATGACCCTTGGATCGAGTGGGGTGTCGAGGCGCGTTCCACTAAAGCCCCGCTCACCAATATAGATATCGCCGCGCATTGTTTGCTCCAGCCAGAGCTCGACCGTCGTGCGGAAACTGGCGATCATCACCTGCACACCGATCGTCACTGAGACAGCAATCATGAGCGCGGCGAGAGCTACAGCCGTGCGGCTTTGCGAACGGATGACATTGCGCGGTGCAAGGCGGCCAAGCAAACCAAATCGTTTGCCGAGTGGCTCACCCAACACGCTCATGAGCGTGACTGTCACGAACGGGGTGAGCGCTGCCAGCCCAATAATTATGGCTGATGTGCCAGTGAAACTAATGACTAAATTTCGCGTGGGGATGGTAAGAATCACAGCTCCGGAAAGCGCCGTAAATGTACCCAAACCTGCCACCCAGTTGACCGCTGATTCGGCTTTGCTCTCCAGTCCCACGCGAGAGAGTGCAAGGCGCGGTGGAACAGAGGCAGCCTCCCAGGCGGGTGGGGCAGCTGCAAATATACTGGCAAGGAAACCTGCCAGCGCACCCTTGAGCAGGCTGGAAGCAGGGATTTGCATCCCACGCACACTGACTACAAAGAATAGATCGTTAATGGTTTGGGTAACCATCTGTACCGCACCCTGACCAAGAAGAATACCCAGACCCAATCCCAGCCCGGCACCCAGCGCACCGACTAGGGCGGCTTCTCCCAGCACCATACCAAAAATCTGTTCACACGTGTATCCGATGCTGCGTAAAGTTCCAAACAATGCACGCCTCTGGACCACTGAAAAGGTCATTGCGTTGTAAATAAGAAAGATACCCACCACCAGCGCGAGCAGGCTAAGTGCGGTCAGATTGATGCGAAAAGCAGAGGGCATCTCGGCAACCTGGCTCGTTCGCAATTCAGAAGCGACAAGCAGTGTTCCGGCTGGCAGTGACGCAGAGAGTGCGGTTGAGTCAAAGTCTTCGGGCAGGATCAGGTCGATCTGAGTCAGTTTCCCACTTATGCCACTTAGGCTTTGGGCGGTGGCAATGTCGGTCAGTATCAGGGTATCTAAAGCGCGCCGGGAGAAGTTATCTGAAGGCTCGAGCAAACCGGTCAGATAAACATGTTGCGTATCACCACTGATGGAAAGCGTCAGGCGGCAGGAATCATCTATTACATCGGCGGGACAGGGTCGTAATCCATAATGTTCGGCAGTCGGGGCGGAGAGCAGGATCGATCCTGGCACTGTTAACAGCGAAGCGATTGTCGCTGGGCGCGGTTGCTCTCCTGCGCCAAGGTAGCTGCGAAAAGGTGCTTCAGCAAACGCATCGATACCCAATACGGTAAATGGTATTTCACCTAGTTGAGGACTGACCGCGTAAGCAATCACCAGTGGCGCACTCTCCAGCCTGCCGCGCCATTGCGGGTCAGTACGCAGGCGAACGTAAACTGCCTGGTCC
>JAXIPJ010000404.1:0-10179 GCA_045402985.1 Anaerolineales bacterium | reverse complement strand
CCCAGGGCAAGAGTAAGTGAGAAGCCCTTTACGATGGTCGCGCCGAATGTGGAACCGAACCAATACAAAATTAGGGATGTAATGATCGTCGCCAGGTTCGAGTCGCGGATGGAGGACCAGGCCCGTGTCCAGCCCTGATCGACCGCCTGTGTCAAGTTTCGTCCATTGCGGAGCTCTTCCTTCAGGCGCTCAAAGATCAGGATATTTGCATCCAGTGCCGCGCCGGTGCTGAGCAGGAAGCCTGCGATGCCGGGAAGTGTCAGTGTGAAATGGAAATATTTAAAGATCGCAAAGGCAATTGCCGCATAGAACAGAATGGATAGGTCCGCGACAATGCCTGGCAGGCGGTAGTAGATTGCCATAAAAAGAATGACAATGATCATGCCGATCAGGCCGGCTATCAGACTCTTTTGAAGCGAGTCTTCGCCAAGGGTTGGGCCAATGATGCGGGTTTCAACGACTTTAAGCGGAATAGGCAATGAACCATAACGTAATTGCACTGCCAATTGGTTCGCGGATTCTGCAGTGAATGAGCCACTGATTTGTCCCTGCCCATCCGGGATCTGACCCTCGATGCCCGGCGCTGAAACAACTCGTTTATCCAGAGTGATCGTTAGTATCTTGCCCACATTTGCGCCAGTGTGTTGCGCGAAAATGGTTGTTCCTTCCGGTGAAAGAGTAAAGTCAATTGCGGGCGAACCTGAGGGTCCCAACCCCACATTCACACCGGTGAGTTCCTTCCCGGTCATGATCGTGTGATAGACCGTTGGCGGCTCTGTTCCCTCGGCTGGAGAGGATGTCTCACTCGTGGAACCAGTGGCGAAATCTGTTTGCAGGATCGTTCCTTCTTCCGGTCGGAAGTCGCCAGTATCTACAAACTCAAGCAAACCAGTCTGTTGAATGATATCCAAAATAGCATCGGCATCTTCCGCGCCTGGGAACTCGCCAACGATACGCCGTTCGCCTGCCACCTGGATCAGGTTTTCGCTGACTCCCAGAGCATTGGTACGGTTTTCAACAATGCTGCGGGCCGTTTCCATGGCTGCAGAATCGACAGACGTTTCTGCAGGCAGGTCAGCCTCAAGCAGAACCTGTAAACCGCCTTGCAAGTCAAGGCCGAGTCGGGGTGCAATATTACGTTCGTATAAAATTGTATCGTCCAGGGGGTTGCGTATTTGGATCACATCTGTCGCATCCACCCAGATGGCAAGGGCAGCTATGAGAAGAATAAGAACCAAACGAGTATTGAGGTTTCGAATCATGCCTTGATTTTCTCCATCCATGAAAATGTGGCGCTTGGGCGCCACGCGGCGGTGATTATACTATGAA
Source organism: Anaerolineales bacterium (assembly GCA_045402985.1). GTDB lineage: Bacteria > Chloroflexota > Anaerolineae > Anaerolineales > Villigracilaceae > Defluviilinea. The sequence goes on along the minus strand of JAXIPJ010000404.1, from coordinate 8,850 downwards.
TGTCCAAGACTTCGGAAGTCTACTTTAAATCCGCCAAGGCTGGCAGTCTTCCACAAGACTTCCGAAGTGTGAGTCAATACACCCATTCATTAAAGATCGGATCCAGTTCGCAGACGCAATGTTTTTCTGCGAGCATTTGCAGGGCGTCGGGAGTGGCAATCTTCCATGAGAACATATCTGTATAATCCATCAGGAATCTGTCAAAGGCCTCTGCGCCCATTTCCGCTTTCAACGCCACGAAAAATAAAGGTCCGCGCCCATAAACGATCGCCCCATATTCCGCCTCTTCATAACCTGCCACAGGCAACCCGATTGGAATATCTGCATTTCCCACATTTGCCCAGCGTGCCTCGAGCGAAGCGCGAAAACCATCCGCACCGCCCGGGCCATATTCATCGGTAAAGTATTGAAGCGTGGCAAATTGTGTAAGCGCCTCGTCAAGCCAGGGATCGTCGAGTTGGTCATCACCGACCAGATTATAGAACCATTGATGTCCTACTTCATGTGCCACAACTGATTCCATATACAGGCTGGCTGGCGCGCCGCGGAAATCATCATTCACAGCATAGATGCGTGATGCAATGGCGACGATACCCGGGTATTCCATACCGAGAGCCGGCGTTGACGTGGCGACGATATCAAACTCTGTATATGGATAGGGGGCGTAATGCGCGCTGAAATCTTCAATTGCTCGTGAGGCCACATCTAATGCCATTTGCGCACCATCGCGCGATCCTTGGGGCGCGTAACTACGAACGGTAACTTCCCCAATTGTTTGCGAGATTTCTTCGTAATTCGGACTCGCCGCCAGATAAAAATCGCGTGCAGGACCACTCGCAACAATCAATGCTTGGGTCTGATCTGCTTCGCTGAAGCTGACTCTACCCCCAGACGTTACCAGCATTAGATTTTTAGGCGCAGTAATGCGGACGATGTAAAAGGAGGCATCTGCGTAAGTTACATCGCCGATCTGTGATGGAGGTTTAATATTCCAGCCTTCGTCATCATAGACTGCGATCATGGGGTAGACATGCGCGAGACTGAGCACATCTTCAAAATATGTCAGCGCGCCATAATTTGGTCCAAGGGATTGTGGGACTGTAACAGCAAAGTCCATCTTTAGAACTGCACTTTGCCCAGGTAATAATGCTGGCTGAAGTGGAACACGCAGAGTACTGTTCCCTGCATCATATAAAACAGAAACATCATTATCGTTTACCCTCAAAGAGGAGACGCTCATTCTGCCACCGAGGATATTGGGGAACAAATGGAATTGCACTTCACCTAATGGGACATCTTCGTTGTTTGTATAGCGAACTTCTTCCACGCCTGTGATGTGCTGCAGATCATCTGCGATGGTGAATTCGATGTGATAGATGCTTGCGCCTGGCAATTCATCCAGAACGGATTGTTGTGATGCGACGAGTCCATTTTTGAAGATGGAGCGATCATCCCACAGGGTCTTTAACGGGTCGGGAGGCGCAGGAGAACCTGTTGGCTGGGAGGCAGCACAGGAAACGAGAAGCAGGCTATAGGCCAGAATTGAGGCGAGGAATCGTCTCAAGATAAATAATCCTCTACAAAAATTAACACTTTTTGAAGCACATCGTCTGGAGTCAGTTCATCCGTTTCAATCAACAAGTTCGCATGTTCACGCGCATGAGCAAGTCGTATTAATTGTTCAGTGTAATCTTTTTCCAGCCAGTTCAATTTTGCGCGGGCAGTGCTGACAGCGAAGGATGCAGCCAGATAGATCAGAACATCTGGCTTTGTGATGATCTGCCACATGGTTTGTACATAAGAATGTTCCTGTGCAATGTGGCGACAGGTATAACCATGTTTTTCAAGACCTGCAACGAGTGTGGATTTGCCTGACCCGCATGGGCCGACAACGCCGATCAGTTGGGTATTACTTGGAGGTTCATCCATAATTATTCATTATCATGCACAAGGCGGCTGAGTTCAAGCGGGCCGCCCAGCACTGCCAGCGTATCTCCTATATTTATGGGACATGTATCTGTTGGATGCATTTCCGATTGATGATTATGGCGTAGAAGGATAATGTTGAGATGATAATTATCCTCCACGTAGCCGACTGTCTTGTTCGCAAGAAGGGAAGAGGAAGCAATTGTGAGGCGCGCCAGGCCAAGTAGTTGACCTTCCACAGATATAGGGTTCGTTACATCAGCACCTGCGGCTGCGGCGGCAAAAACGGGCGCGGCCATTTCAGTCGCGCTCAGTGCAATGAATCCGAATTGATCCTGTAGTGCCTGCGCAAAATCTGCATCGAAGATGCGAACGACGACCTGGATCTTCGGATTCAAACTGCGTGCCTTGAGTGCTATCTGCAGGTTCATGGAATCATTTTGGCTCGCGAGGATAATTGTACGTGCCTCTTTGATGTTTGCAGACTCCAATGCGGCGGGGCGTGTGGCATCATCCTGAATGACAGGGATGTTCATGGCTTGTATTGCACTGAACGTGTCAACGGATGGATTTAGTTCGATAACAACAAGGTTCTCGCCCATTTCGTTCAATTTTTGAACAATGCGATATCCGAGGTGCCCAAGGCCAATCAAAATAATATGTTTGTTCATTGTGGATGCCACAGCCACCTCCCACTCCTTACTTCGTGATTTTCGATTGAAGAGTAGACTGCCGAAATCTGCGAGTCCTTGCGCGAGGATAAGGACTCCCACGATCGGCATGAAAAAATGAAATAATTGGAGAACATAATGTTGTGGAAAATCTCCGATGGATTGAAGGAACGCGGCAGAAAGCACAGTGAAGGCTGCTTCTCCAAACGTTTCAACGGGCTCGCCCACCCAATCTGAGATCGCGGCGTATACGAATCCACCGCCCAGAACAGCTATCGTAAATAGTATCAATGGCGATTGAAATTCTTTCAATAGGATGATGGTATCCCGCCAGCCCGCCCGCAGACTGCGCCAACGATTCTTCATGATCTCAAATTCCCCTCGATAGGAAGCCGCACGGTCATACGGCGGACGTTATCGCCCATGCGAGAGGTAACTTTGAGGACCAGCACGCTGATATCATCCGCTGGACGATTGTCATCCAGGTTGATGGCATGGGCGAGCAGAGAATCTGCCAAAGCCTGTGGTGATGAATTACGATCATCCATGAGGAAGCGCAGGGTCTCCTCCACATCCATGGGTTGCCCGCGCCGTTCGCCGGCATGCGTGAGTCCATCTGTATAGATTAAGATCATCAATCCCGGCTCAACAGGGATTTCAGTGATGAGTGGGCGGACGTTACGCGATATGCCAAGGGCTATGCTTTCTTCGTCGCGACGGTCAATTTGATCTCCGCGACAAATGAACATCGGCGACGGATTATTGCGCGCCAGCACAATGGTTCCGCTGTGTAGATCCACCGAGGCGATGTTAAGCGTACAGATAACTTTGCCTTGTTTCTCTGTGTATAACGCATCAGAGGCGGCGCGCGCGGCAGCTCCATCGCGGACGCCTTCTGCCAGCAAGCCGATCACTTTCCGCACGACCAATTGTGAAACAGCCTTTGCGCCGCGCCCAGAAGTTTGTCCATCCGCGAGCACAACGGAAAGTCCACCATTGGGACGTTCGACAACTTCCAATGTGTCGCCGCTTTCAGATATGGCGTATTTGTTAACTTTGGCAACCGCGATCTGGACTTCCATGTCTTCATTTTACTATGGGTTCGTAGACTTCCCCTTTATATAGATTTATTTGACTTTGGCGAAAGACACTTAGCCAGAGAGAACTTTGAGAAAATCATTTTCTCTGCACGCTTACGCGGTCTGTGGCTAAGCAATGGCAAAAGGGTTTCTTGGGCATCCACATCATTCCAGTTGTTTGGCGGCCTCAAGCCGTTCGCCAGATGGAACGCTCAAGCGCAATAACATTTCACCTCACTGTGCCGCGTGCTGTGACCTGCCAGATGACCTCCACTTGATTGCCGCGGGCACCGACGACTTCATCGAACATACTTGTGACCGTGCAACAATGATTGGGGATAACCGTCAGTCGTTCGCCGATTTCGGGCTTGCGTTCGCATGCTGAAAAATCGCCATGACCATGCTCCTCAGACAACGCATAAATTTTTGCATCGGGATATTCACAGATGTAGCCATAACCATCCAGCCCATGCAGGTCACTTGAAAGAGACTTGCTTCCCGCATCCAGGATGCCGCGCTCAGACGTGGGGCGGCTGACAATTGTGGTGTGGACTTTCAACGCGCAGGTATCGAGAGTCACCGCACCCGAACGGAGCGTCAGCCGATCTCCATACACATAGATCCCAGCGCGATGTTCAGTGACTTCAGGATGTGTTTGAACTTCCCACATGGTGGGCGTGCCGCCGCCACTAACTCTTTCAATTTGCAAACCATCGTCTGTTAATAGAGCCCGCGTCTCGCGCACGAAAATATCTGTTTGCTCACTGGTGGGGTAAGTCATCAGCCCGCCGAAATGCAAGTTGGGCAATTGATGGATGAGGCGCGCCAACTCTGCCGCTTCCTGCGGGGTCTGCACGCCGCAACGATGCGCGCCTGTGTCACATTCGATCAGCACCGTTAAGGTTAATTCCGAGCGTTGCGCTGCATCTGAAAGGCCGCGGATCACGTACGCAGAATCCGCTGTAACGCTGACGGTGACTCTCTTTGCCAGCGCCATGAGCCGGGTGAGCTTGCTTTCGCCGACGATGTTATAGGGGATAAAAATATCGGTGAAGCCAGCCTCCGCCATCACTTCCGCTTCACTGACCTTCTGACAGGTGATACCGATCGCTCCAGCGTCCATCTGCATTTGAGCGATCGCTGGGATCTTATGCGTCTTGATGTGTGGACGATTGGCAATGCCATGCTCATTCAGGTAAGCCTGAAAGCGCGAAATATTCGCTTCGAGTCGATCAATATCTACAACAGGGACAGGAGTTTCAAGTTCATCCACGCGCATCTTTTATTCCCTGCCCACATAGGCGATGGCATCGATCTCGACCAAAATGCCAGGGAGCGCGCTTCCAACTGTTGTACGCACTGGCTTGGGGTCAGGGAAGTAGGTCGCATACACTTTGTTGTACGCCGCGAAGTTTGAGAGGTCGCTCAAATGCGCATTGACCTTGACCACATCTGCCATGGTCGCGCCGCCCGCGGCAAGGATGGCTTTGATGTTCTCCAGAACGCGCGCGGTCTGTTCTTCAATTGTCTCGCCCACAATTTTTCCAGTGGCTGGATCAAGCGGTCCCTGACCCGATACAAAAATAAAATCGCCAGCGCGCAATCCCTGTGAGTAGGCCCCAACGGGTGAGGCGCCAGAGTCTGTGGTGATTTGTTGCTTGGGCATGATCATTCTCCTTTTGCTTCAGAAATATTCTACGGGGTAGGTGCGGGCCTCGATACGCTCTTCGCGAAAAACGCTCAGAGCTACTCGGCCAGCAGTTCATCGCAATGATATATTCTAATCCCCCCACGCATTACGCAAAAGGCGTAACCAATTTCCGTGCATGATCAATGAGACATCTTCCATACTATAGCCGCGCCTGATCAAGATTTCTACAAGCTTTTGCAAGTCCGCGATCGTATCGAGATCAGCAGGAGATTGTTCGCGACCAAATCCGCCATCCAGGTCACTGCCGAGCGCGGCATGGTTGGCGTTCCCTGCAAGCTGGCAGATGTGATCAATATGATCCACAACATGTTCGATGACGACGCGTTCACTATCTTTTACGCCGCGTACCCAACCTGGACGGATCATCCAGTTATCGAAAGCCGCGCCAATTACTCCGTCGCGGGCAATGATCGCGCGGATCTGTCTGTCATCGAATTGACGTTGGTGGGGCGCGAGTGCGCGGCAGTTGTTGTGACTCGCAAGAACATACCCATCAAAATACTCGATTGCCTGCCAAAACGCTTGGTCTGATAAATGGGTGAGATCAAGGATGATTCCATGCTGTCCCATTTCTCGAAGCAGGGCCAGCCCATCGGGAGTCAGACCGAGCTCTGTGGATGTCCCACCTGCATAGCGACCCGCTCCATAATGGGCAGGACCGATGATCCGTACGCCCGCTTCTTGCCACGCCGACAGTTGATCTGGTTTCACGATCGGGTCCGCACTCTCCATGCTGATGATCAGACCCAATGGTGGTTGAGTTTTTTGTGTATCACTTTCCCATCCTTCCCACTCGCGAATATGACTGTTTAGCTCTATGAGATTTTTTATCAATCGTACTTCCCCTAATTCACTCAGCGCATAATAATAAGCGAGTTGACCCTGCGCCGCCGCGTAAGCTTGTAAGGGTGATGAATAATCCAAATTCGGTACAGTGTGACCAGTGGAGCGCGCTAATAATGTAGCAAAACAAAGTGCAACGCGTGCTTTACGCATTTCTGGAAGCGCGACTGTCCCCCGTCCGCGCCCGGGGCCTGACAGATTGCTCTCCCGCGTACGGATTGTGTACACGGACTGTTCCAGATTCCGATTCCATTGAAGGGCATTCCATGCCAGGTCGAGATGTGCATCGATGATGAGCATTGATTGGTTTTTGGGACTACAATTTGAATTTCTCTTCCGATTTTACTATAGGATTGGATGTTGAATATTCCCTCTTAGCTCAAAACCTCAAGTATTCATGTGATGAAGTTTCGCCACACATAATCTTACCGTAAGCTTACTGACTCAGCCATTTGGAACTTCAAACTATTTATTTTTGAGAATAACCAAGATGAAAAGCGCCTTGAAGAGATAGCACAATAGTAGAAATTTTTGCCCTAAAACCCTGCCATCTTTGCTTCGGATCTGATCAATGACTGTCTCATCCGCCAATACATCTTTAATTTACATAATATTTCTCCATTCTGGTATCTAGTGAGAAACAATTGTATGAATGCCACAAGGTAAATTGTTGAGTTTTTATTGACGGTGTAAAGCCTTCTATAAGGCCGGCGTAGCTCAAAACTCTTAGCTGTCCTGTGATTGCCGGATAGCTTAAAGCGCATTTACGGTTGGCTGCGCTCGGATTCAAGCGAGATTAGCTAGATGCACTCGGATTTTTTAGGCACTGGGTTCGCAAAGAGTGAAGCCTAGAAATGTTCTTTCATTTTCCTGTTCATTATCAACACGGAATGCTTGAAACAGTGATTATCTTTTCAATCCTATCTCTATTTTCACATTCTGACCGTTTGTGACGTTAACTGTAACAGCAGTAGATTCAAATCCATTGGCACTGCACCCAATTTTATAAGTGCCGCTTGCTGGGGCTGAGAGGGTGAATTCACCGTTGCGGTCTGTCAGAAGAGCCACATCGGGCAGAGGTACCGGACCTTCTATGAAATATACCCGTGCGTCTGCCACTGGCTGCCCATCGGGGTCAAGAACCGTACCAGAAATAGTAGTCTGGTTGTTGGCCATCTCACTTCCTATCAAAAGAATTACGCAGGCGGCTACTGCTAAGCAGCCGCCTGCGTAATACCATCGCCAGGGCTTACTAAGCTTTCCATGCAACCATGTTGTCATAGACTGGGCTGACAATGCGTGTTCCGGAATTGGTCGTCGCGCCGCCGTAGGCGTGAATGGCGATTCCATAGCGACCACCATTGATGATCCGGTATACCGCACTGCCACTCTGACCGCCAGCAGTGTCAATATCATAATATACCTTCCTGCTGTTGACCGAAGCAATCTGCCGAGCAGCGTACCATTGCGTTCCTGCTGGCTGATCCCCAGGATACCCTGAGATGTTGCCTACACTGTTCAGCAGGTCGGAGTCCGAATAGACGCCGAACCCGAACCAGCCGGTGGTATTACCCAAATTTGTTGGGATGATGATCGCCCCATAGTCAAAGTTCTGGTTTCCATCATTAGTCCAGCCCAGGACCGAACGGAGATTCGAACTCCTTACCGTGCCGTAGGGTAACGAACTACCATTGCGTCCGGGCATAACATCGATGCTTCTGACCCAGCCATCCCGGCCTGCAACACCGCTATTTTTGATGTAAACCACGTGGCCTGCCGTCATCAGCGTGTGTGGCCCAATGAACCACGCGGTGCCAATCCACCGTGATCCATCCCGTGCAGTAATCAGCAGCGAAGCGTGGACGCGCCACGGATAGACAGCTGTATTAGTGATTTGGACGCGGTCATCAAGTCCATGCACCGTCTCTGCTTGCGGAGGTGGTGGGCCAAATGATGCCTCCCCGATGTCGCGTAGATTGCTGGTGTCTGGAGCAGTGTAGATCTCAGCAAGTGTTTCTTCTGACACTACAGGTAGGTCGAAACCCTTGACCGCCTCAATGCCTTCTTCTCTCGGTGCACGGGTTTTAGGATTAATTCCTTCCGCGGGTGGCTTGGAAGACACCGCCTTCACTGCCACTGGCTTTTCTGTCTCGGGAGGCAGATTTGACACAGGGGTATGTCCGCCGGTCGGCTTGGACTCTTTTTTCTTTGAACTCGTCTTTTTTGCTGGCATTGTATGAACTCCTTTTTTTGATTCTGATGTTGTGTAGTCCTTTTCTTGAGTGACTGAAGGTGTGGCCTATATATAGACCAGGAAAGATTCTGTAATTTGGACTTCAACGGTAACAATAATTCTAGTGATTACCACCACTTCCGTCATGAAGGATTCCCTCTATTTTCCAGCATATCATCTCCATGACTATTATATTGGTAGAAGGCCGTCGGAAACAAAAGGTTAGCGGCCTTATTCAGGTACACATAAGCCACCTGCCCGAAGTGAACTTCGGGCAGGGTTAATCCGAAGATCAACTGATAATAGAACTCATGATCGAGCATCTATCGTAGCTGTTGTAGAATGTTCTTCTGCTCCCTTATTTCGGTTGTTGTGGAAGTTGGCGCT
>JAXIPJ010000112.1:0-20689 GCA_045402985.1 Anaerolineales bacterium | reverse complement strand
ATGGCAGATCTTGCATATCTGATAAAAAACCCGATCAAACCTGGAAAGGTAGCGGAACATTCTCCTTTGTTTTTCGTCAATCAGATTGAAACTATATCTTTGGAGTAAAAAATGAAAAAAATGTATTTCGTTATGATCACTGTATTAGTGATATCCGGTGCGTTGCTAGCGGCCTGCACTAGCGGCGCTTCAGCATCTATAATTGGAGACTGGAAACTTGTCTCTTACGGTTCACCAGCCGACCTTAAGCCCGCCGCGCCGGATGTGGACACATCCATCGTTTTTGGTGGGGATGGAAAAGTGAACGGCAATGTTGGCTGCAATGGATTCGGCGGTGATTACACAGTGGAAGGCAATACCATTACCTTTGGTCAGCTTGTGTCAACACTGATGTTCTGCGAAGGCCCGGTCGGTGATCAGGAAACCACGACTCTCAATGTGTTTGCCGAGTCGGCCATCTTCGTGCTGGACGGCGATACACTGACGATCACCTCTGCGGATGGCAGTTCGGTCATAGTGATTGCACGAAAATCGGCTTATCCATCTTATCCGTAAAAAACTCAAAGATATTTGGACGCAGAGGAAAGCAGATTTTTATCTGCCTTCCTCTGCGTTCCGATATAAATTGAGAGATGCGATCTATTTAGTTCCGAAATCTGAGACTCTGTACCAAATTTCCAAATTGACATGGATCGTCTTGCTATGTTGAATATCCATGCCCAGGCTGGGTTCATCGGCAACTTCGGCACGCGACTTCATCATCATGGCCTGTGCCTGAAACGGCACGGGCATTTCTTCGTCATAAGCATTTTCAATGAAGTCATATACTCCCAAAAGTTTGACCCCCATCGCCGCAGCGATCCTCTCAGCCTTGGCTTTTCCTTTTGCAATTGCAGATTCCAGCCCGCGCTCTTGGGCGGATTCTTCAGAATATTTCCATTCAATTCGCTCCAACGTTGCGTTCTTCTGCGAGGCGGTGATATCCAACAGATCGGCGAGTTGATCCAGTTTCTCACAGCGGACCTTCAAACGATAGTTCGCACTGGATGACTTGAGCAGCACGCCACTCGCCGTTTCTATGCGGACTCCTTGCAACTGCACCGCGTCGGGACTCAGCCCAAAGCGCGTCAGCGCTTCGACCAGCTGACTCACCTCTTTGGCTTTCTTCATGGCTTCGTTGCCGCTGACAACAGACGAGCCTTTCACGGTCACGAATAAATTCGCATGGGATGCGAAGATCTCCTCGCGATGATTTGCTGATACTTTGATTGTGTCGGGTTTGGATTCCATATATACCTTTCTATGTCATTGCGAGGAGGATGCTCTTCCCGACGAAGCAATCCCCACTACGCAAGGAGATTGCTTCACCCGCTGGAAAACGCTTGTTCGCAATGACCTGTAATATCACGTCACTACCAACCTTTGTTTCGGATATTTCTCATATCTCTTTTCTTCCACTACTTTACGAATTCTATCAAAGCCTTCCCATACATCAGTGAATGAAATATACAGCGGTGCGAAGCCCAGGCGAATATTATCAGGTTCGCGGAAGTCGGGGATGACGTTCATTTCGTCGATGAGGGCGCGGTTGATGCGATACCCTTCCTCGTGGCGGACGCTGATGTGCGAGCCGCGTTTGGCAGGGTCACGCGGGGAGCCTAGAGAAAAGCCCAATGACGCAAGCAGGTGATCGGTCAGATACGACGCGTAGTCCGTCATCAAAATGGATTTGGCGCGCAGAGAATCCATGCCCGCCTCGAGCAGTGGAGTAAGAGCCTCCTCCATTGCGATCATCGAAAGCATGGGCGCAGTGCCGGTCAAAAATCGTTGAACGCCTGGCGCGGCTTCGTAATCAAGATCGAAGGCGAACGGATTGCTTTGTCCCCACCAACCCCAAATGGGCGAGCTTACCTTTTCCTGTATGGCTTTATTCACATAAAGGAACGCGGGCGCGCCTGGCCCGCCGTTGAGATATTTATAGGTGCAGCCGATGGCGAAATCTACATTGCATTTGTCGAGTTCGATGGGCACGGCGCCTGCGGAGTGACTCAAATCCCACAAGACAAGCGCGCCTTTGCGATGTGCAAGATCAGTGATACTTTGCATATCATAAAGATAACCACTCTTGAATGTGACATGCGAAAGCGTGACGAGCGCGGTTTCGTCGTTGATGGCAGATTCGAGCGCGGCGAGATCAGGCGTGATGTCGTCATCCACCGTGCCGATGCGGATAATTTCGTGGTTGCCCTCACTCCTAGCTCCTCTCCCATAGGGAGAGGGGGACAAGAGTTGAACAATTCCCTGCAGAACATATAGATCGGACGGAAAGTTAAATGTGTCGGTAATAATACGTTTTCGGTCTGGGCGTAGAGTTAACGCGGCTGTGGCGAGTTTGTATAAATTAAGTGACGTCTGGTCGCTGACGATGACCTGTCCTTCTGCCGCGCCGAGCAGTGATGCAATTTTCTCGCCAACACGCGCGGGTGCTTCCCACCAGCCTTTGTTCCAGCCGCGGATAAGTTCTGTTCCCCATTCATCTTCCACTGCTTTCTTCATTCGTTCGATAACCACTTTGGGCATGCGACCCAATGAGTTTCCGTCAAGATAGATAAGGTTCGGGTCGTTGATGACGAATTGCTCGCGATAAGCGGCGAGAGAATCTTGCTTGTCAAGTTGTTGGGCGTGCTGGCGAGTTGCGTCGAAGTTGATCATAATTTTCCAAAAGGAGCGGGAGTGTATAATAATCCTGTTGTCTGGCGCGGCGATTCTCGACCTTCCTTATTATTCCATTCCAAAATGATACCTCACTCTGCCCAAGTAAAGGATTTGAATTCAGGGATGCGCGTTGCATTAATATACCTTGGTCGGCGCGGTGCAGGCGGATGGATCAGCCTCGAACTGGCACGGCAATTCCAAAGCATGTTTCCCACGCTAGCTGTGATCTCATCCTATACAGAACAACGCGCTAGATGGGAAAAATTGAATACCGACCGCCTGATTACATACACATATCGTAATGCTCTATCCGCGCTTGCATCCATGCTCATGCCGATCGAAGTTTCCAGATTGGTGCGCAAGATCAAAAGCTTCCGGCCAGATGTACTTCTCTTCCCCATGTTCCATCCCTGGAACGCGCTCATTGAACGAAGAATGCCCAACATCCCCTCCGTTGTATTCGTCCACGATCCGCACCCGCACCCCGATCTAACAGGCTGGGTCTATGGCAAACTGGAACAATCCTCGATCAGGCAAGCGGAACGATGTATTATTCTGAGCGAAAATCTAATGGATGAAATGCTCAAGCGCGGGATAAAGCCGGAACAGATCGACGTGATTCCTCTTGGACCGTTCCGCCTCAACACCCGCCGCAAGTTGAATCCGTTAAAGAGAAATATTCCCACCCTCCTGTTCTTTGGGCGGATCGTCCTCTACAAAGGCCTGGATATCCTGCTTCAAGCTTACGCCGATATACGCCAGACGCATCAGGCGCGCCTCGTCATTGCCGGCGAAGGGGATCTCAAACCTTATCAAAATATACTCCGCAACCTGCCGGATGTGGAAGTGATCAATCAGTGGATTCCTGAAGATGAAATTGAAGAACTTTTTCTCAAAAGCGATCTGCTTGTATTACCGTATACAGGCGCATCGCAATCAGGTGTCATTCCAATTGCAGCCGCGTTGGGTTTGCCTGTGATCGCCACCTGTACTGGCGGCATCCCTGAACAAATAGAAGACGGCAAAAGCGGCTGGCTGGTGCAGCCCGGGTCCAAAGGTGCGCTGGCGGCCGCGATCGTGGAAGCATTGAATCATCCGGCGCTGACGCGTCAGCGCGGTGAGGCTTTGCGGATGCGCTATGAAAGCCAATTGTTCAGCTGGGAACAGATCGCGCGTCAGGTGGGAGAAAGCCTGAAAAAAGCCGCGCAGACTACAGGTCAGAAATGAGCCAGTGGCCGTTGGTCTCTATCGTCACGCCCTCGCTTAATCAAGGTCGATTTATTCGCGCGACCATTGAATCCATCCTTTCACAGGATTATCCAAATTTGGAATATTGGGTGACGGATGGCGACTCAAAAGATGAGACGTTGGAGATTTTAAGATCCTATGGTGATAGGATCAGTTGGGTATCAGAACCAGATAATGGGCAATCACAAGCGGTCAATAAAGGTTGGAAAAGATCGCGGGGTGAGATCCTGGGCTGGGTAAATGCAGATGATCTGCTGGAACCCTTGGCAGTTCGCTCGGCAGTAGAAGCGCTTTTAGCTAAACAACATGTTGGTGCAGTATATGGAGATACGCTTTACATTGATGAGGCAGATAAAGTGATCCAGGGATATCCCACACGCATATTTAACTACGAGGTGCTGGCAGGCGAAACGGAAAACTTTATTCCACAGCCAAGTGTTTTTATGCGCCGAAACGTACTGGAGAAAGCGGGTTTTCTGAATGAGACGTTTCATTATGTGATGGATTATGATCTCTGGCTACGTCTGGGGCTTATTGCACCCATGGAATATTTGCCAATGAGAATGGCAATACTGCGCCTGCACCCAAGTGCTAAAACTGTGAAGTCCATGTCAAAATTTGCCAATGAATTTGCTTCTATGTATGAGAGCCTATTTTTAAACCCTGCCCTGCCTGTGAGTTTGCAACAACGTCAACTTGAGATCATGCATACAGCTTATGTCCATTCGGCTTCTTTTTGTTTCTGGGGCGGCAAAACACAAATGGCACTTCATTTTCTTCAAAAAGCCTGGAAGCTGCGACCCTTTCCGCGTCGGCGAACGTTCTGGTTGCTGCTGGCTTTTTCGCTGTTTGGAAAGGCAGGTTGGAAGCTGGCTGAGTTCCTGCATGGGAATCCAATGCAACTCAGAAGAGGGTTATTACTACGGTGAAGCCAAGGATATTGCATATATCCTCATTGCCATTAGGCACCGGTGGCATGGAGGGAGTCATTTTACAGATCAGCCGTTCGCTGCGTGACAAATACAAGTTTGATATGTTGGTCGACGCGGATGAAGACTTCACCTCACGCTTTACAGAAGCCTGTGGAGGAAATGTATACCCATGGACAGTAAGACACATGCTTGATCTGAATACAATCATCGAACTCAATCGAATGCTGTCTGAATTTAAACCCGATCTGGTGCACATTCACGATTCGCGAATGAGTTTATTGTCCCGCCCGCTACTACAGATAAAGAAAATACCGTCTGTTTTTACAGTACACCTTCCCTCATATTATTATCAGTGGGAAAAATTCACCAGCCTGAGACGCGGCCTATATATCTGGGTTGAGTCTCTAATAAACCACCTGACATTGACGGCCGTTGTATATGTCGCGAAAAGAACTTATGAGGACGCGCTGCAAAACAAGTATACGCGCAAAAGACAGGCTCATTTAATAGAAAATGGAATTGATTTGGCCCCTTTTGAGAGGCTTCCATCTAAAAAGAAGGACAACCAACCTCCTGTAATTTGTTGCGTGGCCCGTCTTACATCACAAAAGAATATTCCTTTACTCATACAATCAGCAGGCATCCTCAAACAACAGGGAGCTGATTTTAAACTTTGGATTGTGGGTGATGGTCCTGATCGTTCCACATTAGAAGACATGGTACAGATGCATGGGCTGACTGAAACCATTAAATTCTGGGGCAGGCGATCAGATGTTGCAGACCTGCTTTCTCAGGCCGATATCTTCATTCTGCCATCGCTCTATGAAACTCATCCTCTGGCGGTCATGGAAGCACAGGCAGCCGGTCTGCCATGCGTATTGAGCGATGTTGGTGATCATTTATTCCTTGTCAACAATCCTGAGTGTGGATATGTTTTCAGATCCAAGGATGCAATCGCCTGTGCCAGGACGCTCCACATGTTATTAACGTCTCCCGGCCAGCGCGCAAAATTTGGAGAAGCTGCCAGAATAAAAGCCATGAAAGAATATGGGATGGAAAAGATGACGCAAGGATATGATCAAATTTACCGGTCCCTATTAAAAGGCCGTCAGACTTAATGAAGATACTTTTCTTTGCCAATACGGATTGGTATTTATATAACTTTCGTCTTTCGCTTGCGAAGGAACTGCGCGCACATGGGCACAAAGTCTTGTTGCTTTCACCGCCTGGGGACTTCCAAAAACTCCTACAGGAAAATGGCTTTGAATGGATATCGTTTCCGCTTTCGCGCCAGGGCATCAACCCATTCAGCGAAGTCTGGGCGCTGGTCAGATTGGTCCGCTTGTACCAGCGGCTCCAACCGGATGTGGTGCATCACTTCACCGTCAAGCCGGTCATTTACGGATCCCTCGTCGCGCATCTGCTGGGCATTAAGAGCATTATCAATTCGATCACCGGCCTTGGTCATCTTTTTATCGACCCCGGCATCATCACACAAATACTGCAGGGCATTGCCAAATGGTTATATCGCACCAGTTTGCGCGACACACACGTCATCTTTGAAAACCCTGAAGATCGTGATATCTTCATCCAAAAGCGCTTGGTGAAAGCTGAACAAGCGCATCTAATTCTGGGGACAGGGGTGGATGTGGAAAAGTTTCAACCTTCCGATAAAATTGAGCATATTCCGGTTGTGCTTTTCTCGAGCCGGATGCTGATCACAAAAGGCCTGCTTGAATACATGGAAGCGGTGCGCCTCCTCAAACAAACTGGTCTCAAAGCCCGCTTCGCCCTCGCCGGGACAACGGACGCGGGCAATCCGGCTTCGATCTCCATTGGGGAAATTGACTCGTGGAAAGAGGCTGGTCTGGTGGAATGGTGGGGCTGGCAGGAGGATATGCCAGCCACATTAGCTCAGGCGGATATTTTCTGTCTGCCCTCGTATCGAGAGGGAGTACCTAATGCTCTGCTTGAGGCCTGTGCGTGCGGCTTGCCGATCGTCACAACGGATGTGCCAGGCTGTCGCGACGTGGTCACCCATGGACTTAACGGCCTGCTCGTACCAGCAAAAAATGCAAACGAACTGGTTCATGCAGTAGAGAAACTTTTGGCTGACCCGCAATTGCGTCAAATGATGGGAGCGGCTGGGCGTACAATAGCGATAAATAAATTCAGCCTCACAAAAGTGAATGCAGAAACTTTAGCCATCTACAAAATATTTTTTGCATCAGAATAGATTTCACTTCTTAACACCAAGGCGCAATAATTCTTTAGATCCTTTCAATCCGTTATCGCATTGCGCCATCCTAGGTCGATCTTTTTGTTTTCTTTGCGACTTCGCGTTAAGATTTCTTCTGGATTTTCTCTACTCTTGCGTGTTGTTATCTCCGCCAATGGGTATCCCGAAGTCAGGTTAAAATAACAGTGGATTCGAAGAATGGACACACAGGACATTGATGCAAAAACTTAAGAGATCGCAGGGACTTCTTTTAGCGTATGGGTCGTCCATGGCGATCATTTCGATTCTTGTGTTAAGTGGGATATTTTTGTCACCTTCAGAACTTGTTAATACCATATTCCTTGGTCTTTCACTGCCACGCCTGATCTTTGTATTTGGACTACTGCTAGCATTTATTTTCTTCGCATTATTAACCGTCAAGGCATTACATGACTCAAATTGGGCGGAAATATTCGTCAAACGTTGGTTTGACGGAGGCGTTATCAGCCAAAGGCTGGCCTGGTTTGCCGGCCTTAGCTTCGGGCTTGGCTGGATCGGTTATTTCCTGCCTATCTATCGAGCTGGCATACTGACCGCCTACTGGATGCGAATCCGCCCCGCTATTATTTTCATCCTGCTTGCAAGCCTTGCCACATTGGTCGTAATGATCATAAGACGAAGCAAATTTACGATGCAAGGCATGAAAACTTCAAAAACCCTTGCTTTGACTCTGATCTTATTTATTGGATCCCTGCTCACTTTGGGGCTTACTTTATACAGCGGCTTTGGCATCCGCGCTTCAGAGGACTTTTGGTATGGGGCCGGAGTTCCAATATTGACATCGCAACTGATCGCCGCAATTCTGGGTGGGATTTTCTTTTTGCAGATCGAGAAGAAATGGAAGCAGCACCGTTCAGATCTGATTGTGTTCCTGTTGATCTATGCAGTTACAGCAATATTGTGGGCTGGTGAACCTTTGCAAAAAAGTTTCCTGTTCATCGGGCCATACCCACCCAATCACGTCTTATATCCATTTGTGGATGCGGCACTTTTTGATATGGCAAGTCAATTCGCTTTGATCGGGCAGGGCATTCTTAATGGTCTGCCCTATGATCGCGGACTGTATATAAGTTTTTTAGTGTATTTACATTCCATGCTCGGTCAAAATTATGAACAAATAATGGCCATTCAGGCGGGTATATTTGCAATTTTTCCCGCGCTAATATATTTGATCGGCAGGTCTATGAATGCCCGGGCAGTGGGTTTTGCCGTTGCAATTACTGCGACACTGCGCGGGTTAAATTCAATTGCCGCCAGTAATATGATCGACCTGGCTAGCCCCAAAATGCCGCTCACAGACTTCCCATCTGCGATCGGAGTGGCATTGGTGATCTTATTAACTTGTGAATGGTTAAAGAAGCCGCACGAGAAATGGCATCTTGCTTTAATGATCGGCGGTGTGCTGGGCCTGGCATTGATGCTCAGGACGAACACACTCCTGCTGTTGTTATTCATACCGCTTTATTCGTTCCTGGCATTTTATCCGCAATGGAAAAGATGGCTCATCAGTTGCTGCCTGCTTATCCTCGCAATGTTTGCGGTTACCTTTCCATGGGAGTTGAGAAATAATTCTCATGGGGCAAAAATGTATCAATTTATTTTCGCAAGGATTCAAGCGGTGATTCGGGAAAGATATATCCCCGCCCCCGGGCCTGATGTTTTTCTGCCGCAGGAACAAAAACTGGAAACCGTATTTCTTGCAAATACAAAGACGCTGCTTGTACTTTATCCCGGCATGCATATTGCTCAGAATACTGATGCCTGCAAAACGACTGTTTGCTTTATCTCCAAACACTTCCTGCACAACATAATCACATCTGTTCTGATACTGCCAACCTCTCCCCAGCTGGACGATTTGCGCTACACGGTAAAAGATTCGTATCCATACTGGCAGCCAGATTGGGACGGATCTCTAACTTCCACGTCACTATTCTTTCTGGTGCTTAATATATTTTTCATCGCGCTCGGAATTAGCCTCGCCTGGAACAAACTCCGCTTGACAGGTCTGACACCTATTGCTGTTTTTATTTTCTACAATATATCGAATGCCCTGGCGCGCACATCGGGCGGACGCTACCTCGTCCCCATGGATTGGATCATTTCCATATATTTTCTGCTGGGAGTGTTTTGGTTAATTATTTGGTTTGCAAATGCTGTCGGCGTTAAGTGGGAACACTTTTTCAATTCTGTGCAACAAGATACTCCTCCGCAAACACCTTCACGAAATTTATGGAGCGCCATCGCGATCCTGGCAGTCCTGTTTGGCCTGGGTTCATTGATCCCTCTCTCCGAAAATTTTCACCCACTGCGTTATCAAAATATGGATGTGACCCAGGTGCTCATGGACCGCGAGCAGGCGATTGCAAAAGCGGGCATATCTGTAAGTGACATTGACCTGTTTCTGAAAAACTCAAATGCTGAGCTTCTGGTTGGCCGGGTGCTGTATCCACGCTACTACCCAATGGACCGGGGCGAATTCCTCTTTGACCCCTTTGTGACCATGGGATTTCCGCGCACCGCATTTACTCTGATTGGTCCGGAAGGCGAACAGGGTGTTGTTCTACCGGGCGATTCACCTGAATATTTCCCGCATGCCGTGGATGCCATTGTTCTTGGATGCAAAGAGGAAAAATATCTGGACGCTCTGGCTGTGATCCTGCTGGATGAAAACGGGGCGATCTATACCCGCGCGCCTAAGTCTGAGTTGCGATGCCCTCTGAAGCAACCAGTGTGTAATAACAATCGCGTTTGTCAGTAGACGTTTATAAGTCCATCCTCACAGGAGGACGTCTGACCGCTTCTTTTCCACGCCGCGACCTGCCAGCAAAAACTACGCGTGTTCCCTCCCCGGCAACATGATCACAGTCATGTCACAAAGTGCCTATCACTGACATTCAACAAGAGGCACTTTGTGATTCAGAAATTTTATAACCCTTTGTTCAATTGATAATACAAATCATTCCAACGGAGCTTGTCACGAAAGTCCTGCACATTTGTATTTTCGTCGATCAATAAAAACTCAATGCCAGCCATATCGGCAAAATCCTGCAGATGTTCTGCTGTGACCGAATAACTAAAACCGGTATGATGCGCGCCACCTGCGTAGATCCATGTTGCAGCAGCTACTTTAAGATTCGGACGCGGTAACCACAAAGCGCGGGCCACAGGCAATTTTGGAAGCGGCCCATCGTTTGGAACAACATCCACAACATTTGCAACGAGGCGAAAACGTTGGCCGATATCCATGATGGAGGCGCAGACAGCGGTGCCCGTCTGTGAGTCAAAGACCAATCGGACAGGATCCGCCTTTCCTCCGATGGAGAGCGGATGTATCTCCAGTTTCGGTTTATCGGATGCAATTGATTCGCAGATCTCCAGCATGTGCGCGCCCAATACTTTATCGCCCGAAGAACTGAAGTGATAAGTGTAATCTTCCATGAAACTGACGCCGCCCTGCAAGCCAACGTTCATCACCTTCATCGCGCGCACCAGAGCGGATGTCTTCCAATCGCCTTCAGCACCGAAGCCATAGCCATCGCGCATGAGTCGTTGAACAGCGAGACCAGGCAATTGAGATAGTCCATGCAGATCTTCAAATGTATCGGTGAAGGCTTTGAAGTTGCCTGCGCTCAAAAAGTTACGCAAACCAATTTCAATGCGCGCGCCATCGCGCAGAGATGAATTTCTCGCGCCATCAGGTCTGAGTTCCGCGGCAACATCATATTCGTCCAAATAAGTTTGCACCAGTTCATCAACTTCGGCATCACTGGCTTCATTGACCAGCTTGACCAGATCGCCCACGCCGAAGCCATAGACATCGTAGCCAAGTTGAATTTGCGCCTGCACTTTGTCGCCCTCGGTCACAGCTACATCGCGCATGTTATCGCCAAAGCGCGCAATCTTCGCGCCCTGCCAATCTGCCCACGCGGACGCGGCACGCACCCAGATTCCAATGTCAGCTTGAACAGCGTCGTCGTTCCAATGACCTACTACAACTTTCCGGTTGAGGCGCAGGCGGCTGCCGATAAATCCGAACTCACGGTCACCATGCGCGGACTGATTCAGATTCATGAAATCCATATCTATCGTTGACCAGGGAATCTCGCGACCATATTGGGTGTGCAAATGCAGGAATGGCTTCTTCAACAAACTTAGACCCGCGATCCACATTTTGGCTGGCGAGAAGGTGTGCATCCATGTGACGAGACCGATACAGTTTTTGGATGAATTCGCTTCCAAACATAATTCACGGATCGCATCTGGCGTGGTCAATACAGGCTTTAAGACCACATTCACCGGCAAATGTTTCGAAGCGCCAAGTGCAGAAGCGATCGCGCCTGAATGCTCCGCTACAGTTTCCAATGTTTTGGGACCATACAAATGCTGGCTCCCCGTCACAAACCAGACTTCGTATTGTTTTAGATCGATCATAATTGCTTCTCCTATAATTTCTGTAAACTATGTCATTGCCCATACATATTGGTATAACGCTGATGCAATTTATCCACATCTTCCTGCGGAATAATATCAGGCGTACCAATTTGCAGTGCTATCCACACTGTCGCAGCAACATCTTCGGTCATCACTGCAGCTTTGACTGCCGCAGTTGCATTTTTTCCGATGGTGAATACACCATGATTCTTGAGCAACACCGCTGGAGATTTACCAATGCTATCTACAACAACTTTGCCAATGGCTTCGTCACCGATCAAGGCAAATCCGCCGCAGGGAATGGGTCCGCCGAATTCATCTGCCATGGCAGTCAGCACACATGGAATTTCTTTTCCAACTGCCGCGAAGGCAGTGGCATAACGCGAATGTGTATGCACCACGCCGTTCACATCCGCGCGCTGTTTGTAGATATACAAGTGACTATACACATCGGATGACGGCTTGAAATCCCCTTCGACCATTTTGCCATCTGGGTCCACGACCACCATATGTTCAGGTTGCATGTCTTCGTAACGGATTCCGCTGGCTTTGATCACCACCAGCCCCGTCTCTGCATCGCGCGCACTGACATTGCCGCCCGTCCACATCACCAAATTGTTTTTCGGTAATTCAAAGTGAAGTTGCACTAGTTCTTCTTTTAGCTTTTCAAACATAAGTTCTCCTAAGCGCATTACACAAGCAGGCACGTACACAGGTCCATATGTCTACTGGTGTACCTACCTACTTACATCCTTGCCTCTGTAAATCTTCTACCTCAGCCCATCCACGGCGGCCCTTTCGATGGTAAGTCCCTTTTTGTAGCGTTCCATGAAGGCCGTAAAGCCATCGACATCCTTTGGATCGGGTGCTATTGTCGTGCCTTTTTCCCCTGCAAAGACCTTGTTGGAGAGATAGGCCTCCAGGGATTCATTCGTTGCCTTATGGAGCATATAGGAGGCAAGCAATGCAATGCCCCATGCGCCGCCCTCGCCTGCGGTCTCCATCACGGAAACAGGGACATTCATTGCTGCGGCCATGATCTTTTGACCCACTTCCTTTGTTTTGAAGAAGCCACCATGACCAAGGACTTGGTCAACCTTTACTTGCTCCTGTTCAAAGAGGATGTCCAATCCGATCTTCAAGGCACCGAGCGCCGAGAACAGATGCACACGCATGAAATTCGAAAGTGTGAAGCGGCTTTCGGGTGTACGGACAAACAGTGGGCGCCCCTCCTCAAGGTGCGTGATGTGTTCGCCCGAAACATAATTGTAGGCAAGCAGCCCGCCGCCATCTGCATCGCCTGTGAGCGCCTTTTTGTACAGTGTCTCATACAATTTGGACTCACTCGCCTCCACGCCAAGCGCATCCGTGAATTCCTGGAACAGATCAACCCATGCATTGAGATCGGATGTGCAGTTATTGCTATGTACCATGGCCACAGGCTTGCCTGTTGGCGTCGTTACCATGTCGATCTCAGAGTACAGTTTCGACAGAGGCTTTTCCAGAACGATCATGGCAAATACGGATGTTCCTGCGGAAACATTCCCCGTTCGCTCTGCAATACTGTTAGTCGCGACCATGCCTGTGCCCGCATCACCCTCGGGCGGACACAGCGGGGTACTTGCTTGTAGTTGTCCTGTGGGATCGAGCAGCTTTGCGCCTTCTTCCGTAAGAACGCCTCCGGCATCCCCTGCGACAAGGACTTTGGGCAGAATGTCCTGGAGCTTCCACGAGATGTTTTCCGTTTTGAGCCATTTGTTGAACAGCTCAAGCTTGCGTTCATCATAGTTGTTGGTCTTGCTATCGATAGGGAACATGCCTGAAGCTTCGCCAACTCCCAATGCCTTTTGCCCCGTCAGCTTCCAATGGACATAGCCTGCCAGCGTGGTCAGATGGCTGATATCTGTGATATGAGGTTCCTGGTTCAATATTGCCTGATAAAGGTGTGCAATGCTCCAGCGCTGAGGAATGTTGAATTGGAATAGATCCGTGAGTTTCTCTGATGCCTGTCCGGTCATGGTGTTTCGCCATGTACGAAATGGGACGAGCAGGTTTCCATCCTTATCGAATGCCATATAGCCGTGCATCATGGCGCTGAAGCCGATGGCGCCAATGGTCTTGAGCGAGGTGTTGTATTTCTCAAAAACCTCGTTGCTGAGCCTTCGATAGCTTTCCTGCAAGCCTGTCCAAATATCTTCGAGACTGTATGTCCAGATGCTATTTTCGTATCGGTTTTCCCAATCATAGCTTCCCGTGGCGATTGACATATGATCCTCGCCGACCAGCACCGCCTTGATACGAGTCGAGCCAAACTCGACGCCAAGAGCAGTCTTTCCGCTTTCAATTGCTTTTTCGGTATCGTTTCGATTCACGTTCATCTCCTATGATTTGAAATCGTAATTTCAAACCTATCTCTTAGGGAAGACGGTGCTCATCCCACGCCACCTATTCGCGCATTGCGCTATCCTATATGTGCTCACGAAAGTTTTGTAAGGATTATCACACTTCTATGATGACTTTTAATCCTTCCCGCCGCGCGGCCACTTGAAATGCTTCCACAGCTCGATCCAGAGGAAAGCGATGTGTTACCAGCGAACGAACATCCACCAATCCCTTCGACGCCAACTCGATGGCGCGCGGATACGTGTGCTTCATGCGCCGCACCAGTTTTATCGTGAGACCTTTGCGTCGCGCAATCGATGCGGAAAATGAAGTTCTATCGTCATTCGGGATCCCTGCAAGAATAGCTTTTCCACCAGAGATAACAGCGGCGACTGACATGTCAACAGTCTCCTGTGTCCCAGCCGCCTCAAATGCGACATCAACTCCGCGCCCATTCGTCGCCGCTCGGATCTCTTCAAGCTCGCGGCCGTCTTCTGCTAAATAAGCCTGACTCGCCCCGAATCTTTTTGCCGCCTCCACACGATGGACGAGTTTATCTGTTGCAATAATATTTCCCGCTCCTGAAAGCTTTGCCATCTGAATGATCAACAAACCGATCGGTCCGCAACCGAAGACTCCAACTGACATACCCGCTTTAATTTTCCCGAGATCAACGGTATGGATGGCAATACCGAGTGGTTCAAGCATCGCACCATCATCATCACTTATCGAATCAGGAATCGGGAACAAACTTTTTTCATTCCACGCCATCCATTCACGCAGCGCGCCATCATGCTGGCCATGCCCCGCAAAGATCAGGTTCTCGCAAAGGTTGGGATGTCCGTGTTCGCAGAATTCACAACGCCCGCAGGGGATCGCAGGGTCGATCGCCACGCGCTGACCATCCTCCGTCTCGCCTGCAAACTCATGTCCTAGTACTAGTGGACGTTCCAGCTTTGCATCCCCGATCTCGCCTTCAGAGAACCAATGCAGATCGGAACCGCACACACCCACAGACTTAATGCGGACGAGTTTCTCTCCTGCACCAATCACTGGGACAGGTTCATCATGTATCTGTAAATCTCCAGTCCCATGCAAACGCACAGATCTCATATATAGGATTACCTATTCCTTTAGGTATTTTATTTAACAACCACGAGCATCTCGCCATTATATAAAATAGTACAAGTCCTAGTGCCTCATCTTCGGAAACTAATTCTAATACATCATCCATTAAATGATGAAACTATAGCGGCAATACAATGTCTTGGTCACGGCTTACTTCCCAGAATTAGCACATCTTTTACGCCCACCTGAATTGTCCCCGAGACAATCGTGTTATCCAACAAATTACGATGCACAGCGGGGAGCTTAATGAATTGCGGTGAGGCGGTGAAATTCAAAATAAAATAAATGAGTCGATCGCCCTGCAAGCGTTTGGAAATTTCCACGCCGGCAGGGGCTTTAATATCACTCTGGATATTTTTTTGTTCGAATAACCAGCCAAAAAAAGACTCGTAGAAAGCATCGGTACCAAAAGCGCCGAGATAAATCGCATCGCCCTGACCAAATGGGTTGCGCGTGACGGCAGGCTTGCCTGCATAGTAATCCTGTGTGTAACGGGCAAGCACCTCCGCGCCCTGCGGTGCAAGGATGTCGCACCAGGTATGGACAGGAAGCGTCTGCCCGGCCAATTCACCTACATCAAAAGTAATGCCCTGGGGTCGTTCAGGGGTAATTGCATCATACTCATCCACTATCACACCACATACATCTGCAAGTAAACCGGGCAAAGGCTGATTGACCACCACATTATCAATATCTTTGACGCCCGTGCGCGGCGTGACAACCAGCGTGCCACCCCCGCGAACATACTCGCTCAGATTGGCGGCAATGTCATCCGTAAGTACATGCAACGCGGGTGCGATGACCAGGTCGTATGCAGCTAGTGCCGCCGTTGGAGAGATCACATCCACACTGATGTTGCGTTTCCACAGTGCTCCGTAAATTTGTGCCAGATGTTTTTCGTAGTCGAACTCCGTGCTATTGCCCTGCACTTGGAAAGCAAAACGTGAATCGTAGGATTGGAGAATGGCAACACTGGATTTGGTCTCCGCGCCGAAAAATTGCTCTCCCACCCGGTTCAGCTCCGCGCCCATTTGCTTGATCTCGTTATAACGGCGTCCGGCCCGCCCATCATGCTCCAGCAATCCATGCCAGTATTGTTCCGCCCCAAAACGCGCGGTGCGCCAGCGGAAGAAAACCACTCCGTCTGCACCATGCGCAATAGACTGATATGCCCAAAGCCGCAAGACCCCAGGCCTGGGCGTGCTACTGAGCGTTTGCCAACCACTGGGCCCGGCTTGCTGTTCCATCACCCAGAAGTTTTTATTTTTCAAGCCACGCATCGCATCGTGGCTCAACGCCGGGAAAGCAGGTGTAATTTCCAACTGATGCCAGAAACCAAGTGGGTAGTTATCCCAACTCACAAGATCCAGCGGTTTTGCCACATCAAAGTAATCCAGCCCGTTGTATCCAAAACCCATCAGGTTATGAGTAATGAAGTGATCAGGACATTTGGAACGCAGGATGTCAATTTGCTCCTGTTGAAATGAAACATAACTATCGGAAACAAAACGTCGAAAATCGAGTGCCAGGGATGGGTTGGGCGGCGATCCAGAGGTGGAAAGGGGCAGATGAATCTGGCACCAGTCGCTGTAGGTTTGGCTCCAAAAAACTGTTCCCCAACGGCTGTTCAATTCATCCAGAGTGACATAGCGCTGTTGAAGCCATGTTTGAAATTCTTTTCGGCAAAGATCGCAATAACAACGGTCCCCAAATTCATTATCCGTTTGCCAGCCTACTACAGCCGGGTTTGCAGCAAAGTGCTCCGCCATTGCGCCAGTAATACTCCGTGAGCGTTCACGATAGAGCGCGTGGCTGGGGCAGTTTATGCGCCGCGCGCCATATTCCACGCGCAAGCCATCTTCCCGGACGCGTAAAATGTCCGGGTTTTTCTGAGCAAGCCAGGGCGGGGGAGAAGCGGTTGGTGTCCCCAGGACAACGGAAATATCCAATTTATGAAAAATTCCAATGGCGTGGTCCAGCCAGTCAAAATCAAAAATGCCTTCTTGAGGCTCCATCTTTGCCCAGGCAAATTCTGCCAGGCGCACCACATTGAAGCCTGCTTCAGACATCAACTGTGCGTCAAGCTCCCAGCGTTCCTCAGGCCATTGTTCAGGGTAATAATCAACGCCAAAACGAAACATAATGACTTCCTTTGGTCGTGAAGTGTTTGAATGATGATGGATGGAATTAGCAAGTGACAAAACTTCAAAACCGTTTTGAGCTCGAGCGAATTTCGAGTGTAGGTTGGATTAAAGAAAATTGCGCCACAGTTGGTTTATTTTCCTGCCCGGCCTGAATCATCTCCACTAGATTTTCAACAGCCCTTCCACCAAGCAGCTGGGGGTCTTGAGAAATGGTTGTGAGAGGAGGATAAAAATGGGCCGATTCGGCAATACCATCAAACCCAACAACTGCCAATTGATCTGGAACCTTAATTCCACGGCGACAGGCTTCACTTAAAACACTCAGGGCCATTTGATCATTGGCTACAAATACCCCGTCCATTTCGGGAAAACGCGCAAATAACTTTTCTATTGCCACTGCCCCGCTGGCTGACGACCAATTTCCTTGTTCCCAATGTCGATCTGAAACTTGTATCCCTGCTTTGGTCAGAGTATCGTGCCAGCCTTGTTGGCGCAAACGCGCTTCCCACCAATCCAGCGGACCTGCGATATGACCGATCTGACGACATCCCTGCTCGAGTAAATGTTGGGTCGCCAATTGTGCACCCAGGTAACTATCCATGGAAACCACCGAATAACCCGGCTTTGGCTCCATGGACATAAACACAATCGGAACTGGCAAACTTTCTATCCCTTGCGCCCATGCACGGTTTTCATCATTCTCCGGCACATCCCAAATAATCCCATCCACATGACGAGCGAGCAGAGAATCAATAACCTCATCGATTCGATTTGTATCAAAGTTATCCATCTTTTTCATCAACAGCATATAGCCGAGTTCATCCGCTTTATCGGCGATGCCGTTGAGTGTGCGCGATGGCCCGATATATTTCAAACCAAAGGTGACTACGCCCAATGTATAACTGCGTTGCTGGCTTAGGCTACGGGCAAGAGTGCTGGGGCGATAACCCAGTTGTTCTACCGCTGCCTCCACACGTTGACGAGTTTCCCCGGAAACATACGCATACTTATTTATCACGCGTGAAACCGTCTGCATGGAGACTCCTGCAGTTTGTGCTACATCTTTTACAGTCACACGTTTTCTTTTATCAGACAGTATCAAGAGATTTTCATTGTTCACTTGATATTATGTTAGCGCTAACATAATATCAAATATACCGACCTGAGTCAATATGGAGTAACTGATTTTTCGCAATGTATGGACGTATAATCTGTATCTGAGCACTTATATAGAAATCCGTCTGGCTAAAACAGAGTTGGGCAACCAACGATCTCCGTTTTAATATAAAACAACAAAGAGGAATTCATGTCAATTCGTATCAGTCTTGCAGGCGCAACGGGATGGGCTGGTTCAGCCCTAGCACGGGCTATTGCCAAATCCAACGATATTACTCTTGTATCTGCGATATCGCGCACTCATGCCGGGCGTATTCTAGGGGATGTGCTGGCTGAACCGCCTCTAAATTGCCCAGTCTATGCAACCGCGCAGGAGGCACTCGCGGCGCATCCCTGTGATGTATTTTTCGAGTTCACGAAACCGGATGTCGCCAAATCCAATGTCCTGGCCGCATTGCAACAGGGAGCACATGTTGTCATCGGTACATCGGGATTAACCGATGCAGATTATGACAAGATCGCGACAGTCGCCGAACAGCGCGGACTGGGGGTATTGGCAGTTGGTAACTTTGCCCTAACCGTTGTCTTATTGCAGAAATTTTCCGAGATCGCAGCCAGATATATCCCACAGTGGGAGATCATTGACTATGCAAATGATGGCAAAAAAGACGCCCCCAGCGGAACAGCGCGCGAACTGGCGTTTCGGCTTTCGAACATTCGCCCCTCAGAACCAACCATCCCGGTGGAGAAAACCCTGGGCGTAGTGGAAACACGCGGCGCACGACTGACGGGCTCACAGGTCCATTCAATCCGCCTGCCAGGATATACAATTTCGGCAGAGATCATTTTTGGCATGCCTGACCAAAAACTCACCATTCGCCACGACTCAGGCAGCAGCGCCCTACCTTATGTGGATGGTGCCCTCCTGGCAATTCGGAAGGTCAACACCTTCGTCGGCCTGCGTCGTGGGCTTGATCATGTGCTTGATCTGTAAAGACGGTGGGGATTTCCGCAATAGCCCGTTGTTGCTTTGGTTAGCGCAGGCGTATAATGTTGTATATAGTCTGTTGTACAGCATGATGCTGTATGAATCATAGTTTGCTGGCATTTTGATCACTCTGGAAAGGGTATGCCATAATTTTCTTATCGTATTTTAACTTAAGACCGCATTTAGGTGTTTATGCAGACCGCATATAAGGGATTATACGGACTGCATAAACACTAGTTGGGCGGCTATCGCCATGAAAAAACGCTTATCAAAATTTCTCGTAGTAGTAATTCTTTCCACAATCCTTACATCTTGCGGAAAAGTGGAAACTATTCAGACTCCACCTATTGTAGTGAAGCAAAACACGCCAATTATTTCCGTAACTCCAACTGTTTCACCAACTACTGAAAGCATTATGGTGTCAACAACAACGCCATTTCCAACGACTTTGGCGGATGCTACAGTTCGAGCCTTTGACGCCGTTTTGTGTAACTCTGATGTCGTCTCTTGGTGGGACATATCCCCAAATGGCAAATGGCTTGCTGCTACATGTACCAGCGAAAATGGAACAGAAGAGTCACCTTTATTCGTAAGCAGTGTAGACCACTCCCGCAATTGGAAAATTTATTACAGCGATTATATATTTGGCAGGCTCATAGATAAAATGGGGTTATCGCTGGATCGCGATGATAAAGTCCGTCTTCATTATTGGTCAAAAGACGGAAGATTCTTATATGCCAGAGTTAGCTCCAGATTAGATGGATGTTGCTGGATAACTGGAAGCAAGTCTGTTCTTTTAGTGCGGTTGAATCTTGAAACTGGTGAACAAGTAGCTCTGTTAAATTCTGAATACTACTCTGCCAATACATTTAATTTTAGTTTTTCAGAAAGCGACCGCTATTTACTATTCACCCCTCCATCACGTCAGCCATATGATTTTGCCATTCTAGATTTTCAAACGTGGGAAACACAAGAAATCCATCTAAAATATGAAAAAGCTGTCCATATGGCTTATGCAAAATTATCTCCAAAAGAAGATAAAGTAATCGTTCCCTTATTTGAATTTATTCCTTATGATTATTACTACGTCGATTCTATCGCCCTTATTGATCTTGTGTCAGGAAGGCAAGATATATTGATTACTGGCATAGAACCAGAAGAAGAGCTTTTTCCAATACAATGGACCGATGACAATCACGTCCTAATCAGCAATATAAACCCTGTATATTATGCAGGCAATAAAACAGAAAGACATTGGACACTTGATATTAATTCAGGGCAACTTGAAGAAGAAAATCCCTAGCGAAACCGCCGCCCAACACAGCGT
>JAXIPJ010000190.1:0-5018 GCA_045402985.1 Anaerolineales bacterium | reverse complement strand
TGCGCCGATGTTCACACGATCCTCGTGACGCGGCGCGGCGATGAGCATTTGAAAGAGATTGAAGCGGATGGAGATCTGCGCTTCGTCGTCGCCTTCGATGATCACATCAGTACGATTCCATTCATCAGCCCATGCGCGGTTGGTTGCCTCCAATGCGGATTCCCACCCCGCGCTTTCACGCGCGCGCTTCACCGCCGCGTTCACGACTTCTTTTGATTCGAGGTCGCGTGACGTGAAGACCGCGACACGTTTATCAATACCCACGGTCTGACCGGGAATCGCTTCAAGCCTGACCATTCGAGTCGGCGCGTTTTCAACATCCCATTCCTCGCTGATAATTTCGCGCCCAATGACGTTCGTGATTTGCATGGCAGTCGCGATTTCAATACCAGACTTACGCGTGCGGTTGTGAAGCCAGGTGACATCATCGCGCTTGCTCTGGTCAAGCCATTGCCAGTGAACCAGGCCTTCGTTGTGCATGTTGCCGTTCAAACCCGCGCGGAATTCAATCGTCCCGGTAAACTCAGGTGTAACGAGGCAACGTATGAAGAGCATATGCTCGTCTGCTAAAGATGCGAAGCGCTCGAAGGTGAGCGTAGCAGACATCCCTGAGGGTGAACGCCAGCGCACGATGCGCGTCAACAATCCTGTGCGTAAGTCAAGAGTCCGTTGAAAAGACTCAATCGTGCCTGAGTCCACAGAGAAGCGTTCACCGTTCAAGTAAATGGAAATAGGCAGCCAGTCTGGTGCGTTAGCGAGTTCGGTGAAGACAATTGGCGCTTTGTCGAAGACGCCATGAATGAACGTGGCGCGGTGATCGCTAGGATAGCCCTCCTCGAATGCGCCGCGCGTGCAGAGATAACCGTTGCCAATGGTGAAGACGGTTTCTTTGTGATGTTGTTTTTTTGGGTCGAATGAGTCTTCCGAAAGCATCCAGGGGTCAGACATGATTTCATCCATTGCGAGCGAAATCTAATAATTCATTCAGGGAGCACGTCGCGAGTCCGATGACATGATCCGCGCCGCCGTAGTAAACGTAAACCGTTCCATTCACAACGGGATTTGCGCAAGAGAACACCACGTTGGGCACATCGCCGCGCAGTTCCCATAATTCACTTGGCTCAAAGATAAAATCCTTTGGGCGGTGAATGACGCGTGTCGGGTCGTCGAGATCGAGCAGGCAAACACCGAGTCTGTAAACGTGTTGCTCATTGTAGGCGTGATACAGCATCAGCCAGCCATGTTCGGTTTCTATGGGAACACCATTCCCACCCACGCGTTTCTCGTCCCAGCCATTATCGGGACGCGGTCCAAAGATGGGGCCCATATCATCTTCCGGCCAATGAAATAAATCATCACTCTCTGCCATCCATACTTGCGGCGGGCGGCGGTGCAAGGCGACATAACGTCCATCGATTCGACGTGGAAAGAGCAGATGATCTTTATTGTCCTCGCCGTGTACAATGGAACCAATGGGGTTCCAAGTGATGAGATTCTCGCTGACCGCAATCATCGGCGTTACAACGCCTCCGCCGTGAGTTGGTGCAATTCCTTCGGGAGCTTCACTGCTGTAGGCAGTGTAGCACATATAAAAGCGCCCTTCGATCTCGGTTACGCGTGGATCTTCTATCCCCCGTGAGTCAGTTGAATCATGCGGTTCCAGCACTGGGCGTCGCATTCGATTCCAATGAATGCCATCCGCGCTGACTGCGTACCCGATGCGGCTGATCCAATCCAGGCCTTGCGCGCGGTAGTGCATGTGGAAGAGTCCGTTGTGGTGAATGACGGATGGATTGAAGACATTGTATGTTTCCCAATCAGAGGCAGGATCGGGGAGCAGGATAGGGTTGAGAGGGTGGCGTTGAAGTTTCATTTGAGTCTTTATCCTCCTGAACTTGAATAATGCTGGAGAGCCAGATGCCAAACGACGGATGCAATTGCAGACAGAATCAAAGCGACGATTGGTGATATATAGCCCAACCATGCAGATGGATTATTCGGATCGAGTTTGCCAAGCAACATCAACGCAGGATAGTAGTTCATGAAAGCGACCGGTATGATTCCGGTCACAATGACGCGGAACCAGACACCAAATATGTCTATTGGATAGTGCTGCACCAGCATATTGAACTCCATGATCGTGTTAATTGCCATATCCGAGCGCCCCGTCCAAAAAGCGATGCATGCTGTCATCAGGGTCAGCGCGGTTTCGATCACCGTCCCTGAGAGGACAATCACAGGGAAGAACAGCCACTGAGCCGCGCTCCAATGCAGATCGAGATTGATGTACGCCAGGATGAGCCCAGTGATGGCAACTAACATATCGGCGAAGCCAATGTATTGAACTTCACGACCCAGGAATTGGATGAAAGGACTTGCGGGCCGGAGCAGGAACTGATCGAAGGTTCCCTGAATAAGATATTCCTCCATCTCCCAGAAGTGCCAGAAAAACAGGCTGTAAAGGCAGTGTCCAAGCAACCATAAACAATATAGAAAGAAAAGCTCCCAAACGATCCAGCCGTTCAAATCCACAAAACGGTAGACGATGATACTGATGAGCCCCAGGTTGACCGCGTTCAGGGCGATTACGTTGAGTATCCCCATAATGAAATCGGCTCGATATTGCAGGCGTGCCTGCATGGAAACGCCGACCAATCTGAGATACAGACGCAGGGCATCCATGATTTAGCCTCCCTGTACCACAAGACGACGGTGCGCCCAGCCCCAGAGCATGCGACTGGTCAACACCAATACGATAAGCCAGACAATTTGGAATTCTATTGCACGGATGGCATCCACTCCCGTGAACCTTCCGATGTAAATGGATATTGGAATGTAATAAGTGCCTTTGAATGGCAGGACTTCTGCAATGGCAGCTACTACGGGCGGGAATAACCATAAAGGTACGATCTGTCCGCCGAGGAAACGCACGAGGCTAAAATACGCCCAATTGATATGCCGAATGTCGAGCGCGACGACAGCTAAAGAACCCAACAAAAAGTTGAGATGAAAAAACACGAGAAACCCCAACACAATACTGACTGCGAACATCAGGGCAACCCATATATCTGGCGGGAATTGTACGTCCAGAAACAGGTATGCAACGATCAGCGCAGGGATTGCCAGCACACCGATGCCGATCAACGCCTCACCGGTACTTCGAGCTAGCATATGCACGTGAAAGTCCAGCGGCTTCATCAAGTCGGTGTCAATCGCACCGGATTTTACCTGGGTTGCCATATACCATTGCGGCCGAGACCAGATAAATAATTCGAGCACCATGCCCATCACGCCATACGTCACCATTTGTTCCAAACTGACACCAAAAGCGCCAGGTCGCTGGGTGTAGAGAATCCTCCACACCCAGTAAATGCCATACATTCGCACAAGGGTAAGGATAAACTCCATAAAAAAATTGAAGCGGTACGCAGATATAAATTGAAATGCCTGCCGTGTAAATGACCAGAAGATCTTCACGTATTGCGTTCCTCCATTCAACTATATCATTTATAAGAGGTGATATAGGAACCTGGCTCCTTAAAATTTTACGGGAATCATCCGCCGGAACTGGAATAGCGCTGAAGGGCCAGATGCCAAATGGCGGAGGTGATGATGACAAGAGTTAATGCCACAAGTGGGGAGATATAGCCAAGCCATCCCCAGGGACTCTGAGGATCAAGCTTTCCCAGAAGCATCAAGGAAGGATAGTAATTAATAAAGGCGACCGGAAGCAATCCGGTGACAATCACGCGAAAGACGGACCCAAAAATGTCGACAGGATAATATTGAACCATCATGTTGAGCCGTATCAGAAGCCGGCTGGCCCGACGGGATCGACCGGTCCAAAAAGAGATGCAGGCAAACATCAGGACCAGGGTCGTTTCGATGAGAGTCCCTGCTATGATTGCCAACCCAAGGAAGAGCCATTGTGTGCCATTCCACTGGAGATGGAGATTTCGATACGCCAGGCTCAAGCCTAAGGTAGCAAAGGTCAGATCGGCGACGCCCATATAGTGAACTTCGCGCCCGAGGAACATGACAAACGGACTGGCCGGCCGCATGAGGAACTGGTCGAACGTACCTTCCACGAGATAATCCTCCAAGGCAGATATATGCCAAAAGAAGAAGCTATACAAGCTGTGCCCCAGGAGCCATAGGCAATAAAGGAAAACCATCTCCCACATCGTCCAGCCGTTCAGATTCCTGAAGCGGCTGACCATAATACTGATCAGACTCACGGTAACGGTGTTCATGACGATCACCCCAATGATGCCCGTCAGAAAGTCGGCACGGTATTGCATACGCGCTTGCACGGCGAGGCGAACTAATCTGAAATACAGGGTTGGACGGTCCATTTAACCTCCCTGCACCGTGAGGCGAGCATGGACCCTGCTCCACGCCCAACGTGAGATGACTGCCAGGACGATAACCCAGAATGCTTGCAAGCCTAGTTTTTGAAGCGCGTCCTCACCGCTTAGCTTCTTGATATAAATGGATATTGGAATGTAATAGATAGCCTGAAAGGGCAGCGCCTCAGAAATTTTCCGGAGGAAATCTGGGAAGAGCCACAGCGGTACCATTTGCCCGGAGAAAAACGCGACAAGTGCATAATAGGCCCAGGAAATACTGCGAATATCCAGTGTAATTACAGTCAGTGCACCAAGCAGGAAACCGATGTGAAAGAATACGAAAAAACCAAGTATCACACTTGCGGCGAAAAGCACGCTTGTGGTCGCATCGCCCGGAGGTTGCATATCAAAAAGGAAATAGGCGATTGCGAAGGCGGGCAAAGCCAGAATTCCAAGGCCGAACAGCATTTCACCGGCGCTGCGAGCCAGCATGTGGAAGTGAAAATCGAGCGGTTTCATCAGGTCTGTATCGATGGCGCCTGTGCGAACCTGGGTCGCGATATACCACTCCGGACCTACATCCAGAACAATATCCAGGATCATACCTAATATGCCATACGTAACCATTTGTTGTAACGTGACGCCGAATGCTCCAGGGGATTGGGTGTA
>JAXIPJ010000266.1:0-6318 GCA_045402985.1 Anaerolineales bacterium | reverse complement strand
ATGGGCCTCGCATATGAGATCTTTATTCGCTTCAATGTAGTGACAACTTATCCGCTTTCGATGGGCTGGTCAGAGGGTAGTCGTTATTATTACGCATCCCTATATTTTTCCAAAAGGATTTATGGTGAAGCCTTCCCACTCTCCACGCTTCATCCCACCCGGTATCTGTTACAGTCTATCCCATTCCTGATCCCTGACCTGGGGATAACAGAGCATCGCTTCTGGCAATTCCTACTGTGGATTGGCTTAACAGCGGGCGCAGCAATTGTGCTTGCAAGTCGGGTTGTGTTGCCTGGTGAGCGCGCAGTTAAATGGCTGTTCGCCGGCTGGTTTTTTCTTTTCTTATTACGTTTTGGAGTTTATTATCACCTGGAAGTAATGGTGATGATTCCCCTGTTGTGGGTATCTACGAAGCATCCATGGCGCTCAACGATGGCAGTGCTATTTGCTTCTTTATGGGCAGGGGTGAGCCGGGTGAATTGGTTCCCGATGCCAGCGATGCTCGCAATCGCCATTTACCTGCTTGAAACGCCCGTAAAATCCTTTACCAGCGACTCGAGTGTCACGCCATTCAAAAGAATATTAACATATGTTTCCCTGCCTGCGTTGTGGACGGTTGTAGGATTGTTCTCGGCATTGGCAGCTCAGGCAGCGTATATTCCGCTTTCGGGAAATGCCGGGAATGTGGAGGCGTTCACTTCCAGTCTCACCTCTGACCTGTTATGGTATCGATTATGGCCAAACCAGAATCATGCGTTGGGAATTTTGCCGGCAACAGTGATCCTAAGCGGCCCACTGCTCATCACGATCATGATTGCTGCACGCCGCTGGCAGGCTCTTCATCCGCTACGCTGGCTGGGGTTATTTTCAATAATCCTTACCTTGTTTTTTGGCAGTTTGGCCGTGAGTGTCAAGATCGGCGGAGGGGGAGACTTGCACAACATGGATACCTATGCAGTTCTGCTTGGTGTTATGGCCGCTTACTTTATTGGTGGTCGGGTGCAGGTGGAACCTGGCGAGAGACAGTTGCAGGTCCGCCCGTGGCCTGTGTTGACGATCGCGCTGTTCATACCAATTTTATTTTTGATTCCCTCGCTTTACTCCTACCCGAAATATGATGAGTTCAAAAATCAGGAGGCATACCGACAATTGATCCAGGTTGTGAATGATGCAGCAAAAAATGGACCTGTGTTATTCATCAATGAACGGCAGCTGGTTACTTTTGGCGACGTGCGTGTACCGCTGGTGCCGGACTACGAAGCTGTGACCCTGATGGAGATGGCAATGTCTGGCAACCAGGTTTACCTGGATAGATTTTATGACGACTTGGCAGATCATCGCTTTTCGGCAATTGTAGTGAGCAAACAAAACCTCACCATCAAACAGACCGGACCTTTAGCGGAGGAAAATAATGTGTGGAATTCGCGTGTTTCACCATATATCCTGTGCCATTACAACCCGATGATATTGATAGAGCCTCAGGGAAACCGCATGGAAATTTATATGCCCGCGGCTGAATCCAGGAATTGTCCTTAAGATGGAACAGCAAATTCCATATTACAATGATTGTGCGCCCAGTCAATACAGAATGCCATGTAAACTCGTAAGTGAGAGTCACATATTATCTGATCTGAAACACAAGCTGTTTCTGGATGAAGGTGTTGTCATAGGATGAACAACTCAATTCATGGAGGCTTAGTGAAGTTTTTTGTATTTACTGGAATCATTTGGTTGCTTTATGGAGCCTGTACGGAGTTCTACAACATAGCTTGGGGGACCGGTAACTGGATTGGGCAATTTTCACCAAAATGGATGCTGGCCTTTTTACTCTTTGTGTTGGTCTGCATTTTGTTGCTGATCGGCGTTGGGATCACACTTTCGGCCTATCAAAAAGTGGCTGGGTATTTCAATTATCTTGCATCACTTCGTGACAGACTCGGATATCTAAGATGGATTTTTGCAGGCATTTTCCTGGTCCTGCCTGTTTATTTTTTACAATACTCGTATTGGGGAATCGTGTTAGACGGACCGTATCTGCGAATTCTCATATCAGCATTTTCAATTGTTTTGCTTGGGTGGTTTCTCACTGGAACAAACAAAGGTTTCTTGAGATGGAAAGGCGTTTTGACTGCTTCGATATTAATATCGGGACTCTATAACTTTTGTGTGCCTCTGATCGACGTGACAAGTTATCCATTTTCATTGGGATGGTCCGAAGGGAATCGGCTTTGGGATTATTCGATATTGTTTGCTCGCCATCGTTATGATTACCCTTCAGATCAGACCATTCCAGTTTATCTGGATATAGGCAGACAACTGGCAGGCGGTATCCCATTCCTTATTTCGGGGATAAACATTTGGCAGGTCAGATTATGGATCGCTTTTCTGGGCGTGATCCCCTATTTAATTTTGGGATGGACGACCTACAAATTACCTGAAAAGAATGTTCTACCATGGGTGCTGGCGGGCATTTGGGCCTTTACTTTTGTGGAACAAGGTCCCATACATCCGCCTCTTTTGATATGTGCAATTGTTGTAGCGCTCGCGTGGAGGCGGCCATTATGGCTGGCAATTCCACTGGTCGCGGCAGCCGGTTACTTCGCTGAAATCAGTCGTTTTACCTGGTTATTTGCGCCAGCCCTATGGGCCGGAATGTTGGAACTCGGCGATGGCGCTCTACATAACCATAAACTCAATAAAAGGACTTGGCAACGGGCGATTTCGGTTGGGTTCGCAGGTGTTTTTGGCGGGTATGTGGCTCCTTTCTATGTTCCAGGGGTGATCCAATGGCTTCGGTCTTTTGGAGACAGTACCAGCCCGGAAAGCGCTAGTTTCGGTGGCGGCCTTACGATCTCCTCCATTGGGTCAAGTGTTTCATCCCAACCACTTCTTTGGTATCGGTTATTTCCCAACGCCACCTATGCTCCTGGCATTCTGCTTGGGTTGCTTTTGGCAACTGCTCCTCTGGTTGCCATTTTGATTTACCTGATCAAGACGCGGCGCTGGAATCTTAATTTCTGGCAGAAACTTGCCATTGCTGGATCTCTGCTTGCTTTTCTTGTGGTCGGCTTGATCGTCAGTGTTAAGATTGGTGGAGGTGGCGACCTCCATAATCTGGATATGTATATCATGGGACTCATGTTCGCCGGAGCACTTGGATGGCGCAATGGGGGCCACAAGTGGATTGCATCGGAAATCATGCCTGCATGGATTCGAATTCTGCTTATAGCGCTGATTGTTATCCCTGCTTATAAACCCCTCATGCGCATGGCTCCCATTTCAATTTCAGTTGACAGAAAGATGCTGGCCACTCTGGCAGATATTACGCCAGTGGATCCTTTGCCAAATCCATTACCAGATACTCTGCCATCCGAATATGACACTCAGGAAGCATTGAAAAGCATTCGTCAGGCAGCGACCCATGCCGCCTCGAAGGGAGATGTTCTCTTTATGGATCAACGCCAGTTGCTTACATTTGGCTTTATAAAAGGCGTTCCGCTTCTTCCTGAATATGATAAAAAAGTGCTTATTGACAAGGCCATGAGCGCAGATGCCCAATATTTTGAAGGGTTTTATAAAGACCTGGCTTCCCATCGCTTTTCTCTTATCATTTCCGGCCCGCTGAATAGACGGCTTAATGATATAGAGAACCAATTTAGCGAGGAAAATAACGCCTGGGTAAAATGGGTTGCGAGACCTTTGCTGTGCTACTACCAGCCTTTGGAGACTTATAAAAAAGTGGATGTTCAACTTTTAGTGCCGAATCAAGATTTGTCCGATTGTGCCACAACACACCCATAATTATCGCTTTGAAAACCATCTGCTAAAAATATCTCATGAAAATCCTGATCATCAACAGCGAATACCCTCCCATTGGTGGCGGCGCGGGGAATGCCAGCGCGAATATCGCCAGTCATTTCGCGCACATGGGACATGAGACCGCAGTGATTACATCTCGTTTTGGAAAGTCACCTTATTTGGAAAAACACCAAAATTTGACTCTATATCGGATTCCTTCCTTGCGCCGGAAACAGGATCGCTCCAACCCGTTCGAGCAATTGGTCTTCCTCTTTTCGGCCTCTCTCTGGACCCTCGGTATGGTCCCGCGTTTCAAACCGAACGCCACACTGGCATTTTTCGGAGTTCCATCAGGGGCAATATCCTGGCTCCTAAAAAAAATTTTTGGGATCCCCTATATTATCTCTCTACGCGGCGGCGATGTACCCGGTTTCCGTCCCTACGATTTTCAACGCCACCATAAGATCCTGGCACCTTTCCTGCGCCTCATTTGGAAGGATGCATCTGCGGTCGTTGCCAACAGCAACGGACTACGCCAGCTTGCCAATATTTTCGATTCTCGTTTCGAGATTCCCATCATCCCTAACGGCGTGGATCTACAGGAATACGCCACTGAAATGCACATTTGGTCTCCGCCGCGTTTGCTTTCAGTGGGGCGCCTTGTCCATCAGAAAGGTCTTGACCTTGCCATGCGCGCCCTCGCACAGTTGAAAGACCTGGAATGGGAATGGTGCATTGTAGGAGATGGGCCACAAATCAATGTTTTGAAATCACTCGCAAATGAACTTGGAATTCAAGATCGAATTAGCTTTCTTGGCTGGCTCTCGCATGCAGAACTCGTGAAATGCTACAAAGACTCCAATCTGTTCCTGTTCCCATCCCGTCATGAAGGCATGCCCAACGCGGTGCTCGAAGCCATGGCCAGCGGGCTCCCCATCATCGCCTCGCGTATTGCAGGCAACGAGGAACTTGTTGTAGATGGAGAGACAGGCATCCTCTTCCCGAGCGAAGATATAGAAGCAATGTGCGTGGCTTTGCATCAACTGCTCACAGATGCTTCACTGCGCGAGGTAATGGGAAATGTCTCACGTCAACGCGCTGAAGCGCTCTACAGTTGGGAAAGTACCGCGCAGCAATACACTCTTTTATTGGAACGGGTAAAATAGTCAGCATGTGCGGCATTTGTGGAATATCACCTTCCGATCATCGGACACCTGAAAGAAACCTCATCGAGAAGATGACCAGCGCCATTATCCATCGCGGACCTGATAGCGATGGCTTCCATTTGGAGTCAGGGGTGGGCCTGGGAGTAAGACGACTCGCCATCATCGATGTGGCAGGTGGTGACCAACCCATTACCAACGAAGATGGATCGTTGTGGATCGTCTTCAACGGAGAGTCACATAACTTCCCCGATCTATATGCCGACCTCGTCAGACGCGGTCACGAATTCCGCACCCGCTCAGACACTGAATGTATTCTGCATCTCTATGAAGAATACGGCGATGATTGCGTCAAGCACCTGCGCGGTCAGGCCGCCTTTGCATTGTGGGATAACAAAAAAAGAAGGTTGCTCTTAGCCCGCGACCGCATGGGAAAAAAGCCGCTGTATTACACCGTTCAAAACGGAACACTTTATTTCGGTTCTGAACTCAGCGCTATTCTTGCCGCACTTCCTCATAGGCCTGAGGTTAATCTCCATGCAATTGATCTTTATCTAAGCCTCCAATATATTCCCGACCCGTTCACTGCTTATCAGGGCATTCATAAACTGCCGCCCGCACACACGCTCGTTTGGCAGAATGGTCATATCAAACTCGATCGTTACTGGGAGTTTCAATATCAGCCCAAACACACTGCTACTGAAGAGGAACTGGTTGAAGAACTGCGCCTGCGCCTCAAGGATGCCGTGCGTATGCGTCTCATCAGTGAAGTGCCGCTTGGCGCGCATCTTAGTGGCGGCATTGACTCGAGCGTCATTGTCGCATTGATGGCCGAACTGAGTGACGCGCCCGTAAAAACTTTTTCGGTTGGATTCGAAGAAGAAGCATTTTCAGAGCTGGAATATGCCCGTGCGGTGGCGCAAAAATATTCCACCGATCATCATGAGTTCATCCTCAAATATGGTGATATCCCGTCTACCCTTGAAAAGATCACATACCATTTTGGTGAGCCTTTCGCGGACCCTTCAGCGCTACCGCTTTATCATCTTTCCAAATTGACCAGGCAGCATGTGACCGTCGCATTGAACGGAGATGGCGGGGATGAGGATTTCGCGGGCTATCAGCGTTACTGGTTGGATGGATATGCCAACGCCTATATCCGTGCGCCTCACTTGCTAACCCGCCAACTGATCCCCTCCATCACGCGTCGCCTTCCTGACAGGTCAGACCTCCCAGCGGGTCACAGTCTCATCAATGGACTCAAGCGCCTCGAACAACTGACAGAATTTGACTCACGCGCCAGCCTTCTGCGGTGGGGCTCCTACTTCTCACCACGTCAACGCGCCCAGCTGTGGAA
>JAXIPJ010000459.1:0-3100 GCA_045402985.1 Anaerolineales bacterium | reverse complement strand
AACGTTCCAGCCACTGTTTGAGCTACTTCCACGCCATCCGAGAAAATACGGACGTTCAGGTCAATGTTTCGATCATCCGGATCGGCAGCCCAACCTACGGCAAAGCAGGTAAATTGGTTTTGGCCGCCCTCGAAATGGCTTTCATGAAAGCCCTCTGGCAATGTGTTGACAAATGCCGCTAGCTCAGCACCCACAGTTCGAGAAGGCTGCGCGGGGAGATTTGCAGCCAGGCTCGATGCGCTGGCAGGCATCGTGCCCGTAACAAGCAAAGAAAGAACGATAATTATCGTAAATGCTGTTTGACGTTTCATTTTGAACCTCCTGATAGGGTTGCTCTGGCCGGTTGATTTTCTGGAAAATGGAAGCAAACTCACCTAAATAATCTAACTTTCTGTAATTCTTGAAGAAAGTTCTATTTTCCGCCAATATTTATCCAATCCTAGTATTCAGTATACAACTTCCTAGCCAAATTACAACAAGCAAAAAATTACATTCACGTTGAAAGTTTAGATCTCCCTCTTCTTAAAAAGCAAAAACCTCGGAGAAATTACTCTCCGAGGCCTTCTATTTCACAGAAAAACAATTGCTGATTACGCGTTCTCGTCGTAATTCTCAGGCAACCAACAACACAAGACCAGCTCTCTGGCAGCTTTGACCTCATCCATTCTGCCGAATTGCGTGGTGCTGGGGGCGTTGTGAAGCAGTTCGGGTTGGGACTTGGCTTCCTCGGCGATCTTGATGAGGGCGTCGGCGAAGGCATCGAGGGTGTCTTTGTTCTCGGTCTCGGTCGGCTCGATCATCAAGGCTTCATGCACGATAAGTGGGAAGTAATTTGTGGGTGGGTGGAAGTTGTAATCCATCAGTCGTTTGGAGATATCCAACGCGCGCACATCACTGCCTTCGAATTGTCCTTCCGCCACGAACTCGTGCATGCAGATGCGGTCAAACGGAATCCGATAAGTATCGCGCACACGCGCCAACAGATAATTCGCATTCAACACTGCATATTGCGCAATATCCTTGAGGCCATCAGGTCCGTGCATGGCGATATAGGTGAAGGAACGTACGAAGCCGCCACCGAAATGTCCGTGGAAGGCTTTCATTCGTCCGATGGATTTGGCAGGCTTGACGAAACCAAAGAGCGGTGCGGTGTCATCGTCACCTTCTTCGAGCTTCCCCACCAATGGCTCAGGCAGGAAATCCACCAGATGCGCGGCCACGCCCACAGGGCCCACGCCAGGTCCGCCGCCGCCGTGTGGGACAGCGAATGTTTTGTGCAAATTAAAGTGCATCACGTCGAAGCCCAGATCTCCAGGGCGGACGATGCCGAGCATGGCGTTCATGTTCGCGCCGTCACCATACATCAATCCGCCACAGCCATGCACCAATGCAACTACTTTCTCAATATTCTCATCGAAGAGACCCAGCGTATTTGGGTTGGTGAGCATCATGCCGACGACAGTATCGTCACATGCAGCCTCAAGTGCCTGTAGGTCAACATTGCCGCGTGAGTCTGACGGAATGGTGACGACTTTCATGCCCATCATGCCGACCGAGGCAGGGTTTGTCCCATGCGCGGCATCCGGGATGAGCATCTTTGTGCGGTTATAGTCGCCGCGTGATTGATGATAGGCGCGCATCATTAACACGCCTGTGAATTCTCCGTGCGCGCCCGCGGCGGGTTGCAACGTCATACCTGCGAATCCGCTGATCTCTTTCAGCCATTCCTGCAACTGATACATCACTACAAGATTGCCCTGTACAGTTTCCGTTGGTTGCAATGGATGTGTGAATAAAAACCCGGGCAATCTGCAAGTGTCTTCATTGATCTTCGGGTTGTACTTCATCGTACACGAACCCAGCGGATAGTAGCCACTGTCCACGCTGTAGTTGAATTTGGAGAGATGCATGTAGTGACGCACAACGTCCACTTCGGCGAGTTCGGGCAGAGGCAGCTCTGAGCGGAGAAGATGTTTGGGAGGCAGAGCAGTTTCCGGCACGTCTGAAGCGGGCATCGTCACGCCGATGCGTCCCGGTGAGGATAAGTCGAAGATGGTAGGTTCCACTATTTTCGGGTTGGACGTAGGAACAGTGTTCGCCTGCCCCGCTGGTTTTTGCGGGGACAGTCCCGTAGTCGACGCATCTTTAATCATTGTTCATCTCCAATAGCACTTCGGCGAGCACATCAATATCTGCCTTGCTGTTCATCTCAGTGACCGCGATCAACAGATGATTTTTGCGCGTGGGTAAATCCTGACCCAGATCGTATCCACCCAGGATCCCATGTTCGAGTAA
Source organism: Anaerolineales bacterium (assembly GCA_045402985.1). GTDB lineage: Bacteria > Chloroflexota > Anaerolineae > Anaerolineales > Villigracilaceae > Defluviilinea. Next base: position 805 of record JAXIPJ010000459.1, on the reverse strand, counting down.
ATATTCATTGATGTTCGCGGCTGGCTGGGGGCATTCAAGCACGAACTCGTGAAAGAAAGGTTCCGGATGTGGTAGGCGGTAGCCGCTGATCTTTGTCAACTCACGCGCGGCGTAATGTGCCTTTTGATAACAAAGATTCGCGACCTGCTGTAACCCCTTTTTACCAAGCACTGAAAGATAAATGGCTGTCGCCAAAGCGAGCAGACCCTGATTGGTGCAAATGTTGCTGGTAGCGCGTTCGCGTTTGATGTGTTGTTCGCGCGCCGTCAACGTGAGCACATAGGCGCGCTGCCCGCGGTTGTCAATGGTTTCGCCGACCAATCGCCCCGCCATCTTGTGGACGTAATTTTTGCGCGTCGTGAAAAAGCCGACGCTGGGTCCACCGAACCACATCGGGATTCCCAGCGGCTGTCCATCGCCCACCACAATGTCCGCGCCCATTTCGCCAGGTGACTTGAACATCGCCAGCGCAGTCGGGTTCGCAACTACGCAAACCAGCGCGCCTTTGGCGTGTGCGCCGTCGATAAGTTTTGTGTAATCATAAACGCGCCCGAAGAAATCTGGATATTGGACGACGAGCAGACATGTGTTGTCATCGATCTGACTCAACAACACCTCCGGGCCGGACTTTACGTCTGCTCCCGTTTCGCCAGCGATCTCCACGCCCATGCCTTGCGCGTACGTGTGGACGACAGCACGATAATGCGGATGCACACTCGGCGACATGATCACTTTTTTGCGTTTGCCGCGGAATTGAGCATACGCGAGACTGACAGCTTCGGCTGTAGCAGTCGCGCCATCATAA
>JAXIPJ010000226.1:0-49635 GCA_045402985.1 Anaerolineales bacterium | reverse complement strand
CGCCTTCGAGAAACTTGGATGCATCCGCGTACAATTGAAAACAGACTTGCGCAATGAGCGCTCACAAAAAGCCATTGAACGCCTTGGCGCGGTGAGGGAAGGCGTGTTGCGCAATCACATGATCCTGCCAGATGGATATTACCGTCATTCAGTGTATTACAGTATTTTGGATACAGAGTGGCCCCAAGTGAAGAAGCGGTTGGAAGAGATGATGAACAGATAGAGGAAATTTTTGTTGGATTAGAAAACTCGTCCAGCCAGGGCGACCCACAACCCTGCGAAACTAAATTATGATAAAAGAAAGGCGCTCTGCACTGGGCAGAGCGCCTAATTCGCTGCGATTCACCTTTCCCGATAAAGCTGTTGGGATTTTTAGTATCCCTTCAGCCCAGGGGTTGATGCGAGGGTGCAGGCTAGAGTGGTGAGCGCCCGGGCAAGGCACGAACCAGTGCGATGGCCACTACGGCTCCGAGAAATGCAACCACGATGCTGCCAACGTTGATACCGTTCACAGCGTTCGGAACTCCGAAGAGTTGGCCAGCCAGAAAGCCGCCCACAACGCCACCGATGATCCCCACAATAATGTCTGTGCCCGCGTTCCCACGGCCGCTCCTCATCATTTGGTTGGCAAGCCAACCAGCAATGAGACCTACTACAATCCAAGATACGATACCCATGTCACAATCTCCTTTTTTTGTTTTGAAAATCTTTGTGGTGTTTGGGAATTCCACAAGATCACGATAACACTATTATGTTTGTGACAGAGGGCTACGTCAATAAGGGTTAGCCCCTTGGCTTTATAGGGAACCCCCTACCTGTCTCTGGCATGAAGCATCGACTATCTTAAGGCAACGTTAAAGAAGTAAACACGCTCGCCCGTGAATAACCTTTGCCCGGAATCCCACGGAAATAAGAGAATCACATCGAATTGAACCGGATCTCCCTGCGGAGGAGGCATATCCAGCCATTGAGATTGATACGTGGCTGTGACATGTGCCTCCTCGAATACGCCCTGAGGACCGATGACGATCTGTTGCAGGTCGAAATGAATGTCAGGAAATGCTGTCAGCAGTTGTTGATAGAACTGCGTAGCGCCCTCTTTACGATGCCAATTCACGCCTCCATTCACAACAGTGTAGACACAGCCTTCGGTGAGCGTGGCCATCAGGCCGGGGATATCGCGCGCGTCCTCCGCGACCGAGTGATCCATCCATAGTTGACGGATGGCTTTGTATTCGTCCGGGTCAACTTTGCGGCGAAGTTGCTTCATAACAGCAGAGTGGAGAGTGGGTTTCATAGCTATGTGTCCTGGAAGTTGGTGTCGAATAAGATGAATATCAGCTGCAATGACTATTTGAACGATAGGTTCACCTGCGCGCGGAGGGCGTCAGGTGCAAGCCGTGGTTAGGCCGCCCCGAAAAGCTGAGGCGCATTAGAATATCAATTACCCAGGATCATCATCACGTGGGATCGCAATGGCAGCATACGCTTCTTGCCATTCAATGATTTCAATTTGATTCCCGTCAGGATCCGTAATGAAGAAGCGATCTGCTCCGGGGATGAGGACCGTCTCCTGGATGTTGATGCCCTTCTCTTTTAGCCATAAACGTGCCACCTGGGCGTTATCCACTTGCAGCGCCATATGCCGTTGGCTGGGCAGATGCGTCTCGACCTCTAAAAGTAAGTGGATTTGCTGGGAGCCGAGGCGAAACCAGCGCACGTTGAGCCCGGCCGACGGAAAGGTCGAAGGAATGACAATCTCGGTCAAGCCAAGTATGTCGCGATAAAACACGGCGGCGCGCTCGAGGTTCTGCACGGCCATACTGCAATGATGGATCTGACTAAACTGCATATGTCGCTCCTTAGAGGTGAGGTAACTGGTCTAGAGGTCGCCTGCGCTCCAACCTGCCTTATTGTGACTGTTCTTTGGGCGGAAACGGTTTGCAATCGCGACACCTGCATTCGCGGAGACGCTCATCATCAAGCCCGACTCGTCCACCTGCAGCGCGTCGATTTGCAGGCACAAACTTCAAGTGTCGTCTCATCATAATAATCGGCGGTGATTTCCTCATTTGCGTGGATATGACGCGCTGCAACGTATTGGGTGGAATTGGCGCTGCGCGAGAGATCAATGGCGTTTGGGTCACAGGAGTGGTTGATGTAGTAGTGAAACAACTTAGGTGTGATTATAAACAAGTTATCAGCTAATGATTCTTCGTTATACATATCGACTGCTAGTTGAAGACGTCCAGATCGACGATCTTCCGGGGTGACGACAATACCACCCGTGACCATCATCAGCATTTCACCAGCGGAAATATCCTGAGTTGCGAACGTACCTATCCCATGAATAGGAGACTTTCTCATCACAAGACGTCGGTCAAACCACATGGTTATTGGCTCGGTTTGGTAGTTCACAAGCATCCTCCTGCGACGGTTATCGTGCTGTTATTGTATTGCGTAAGCCCCGAGTCTCGCCACGGAGGAGCTGCCCAACTCTTTGTGCAAAGTTTATTGTCCGTACGGTGCATATCTAGGCGGGCCTGCCCTGCATGCTCTCTGCGGGGTACCGTTGGTGGACGGGCGTGGACAAAGTTCATTATACAGAAAAATGCCTTGACTTAGAAACAACTCCTTTTTATGGTACGAATCCCCGGTGATCGCCGAAGGGAGAGGTCGGGTGCACGTCACAGATCCCGCCAAGCGGGGCTTTATTGGGCGCTCGATGAATTGAGCCTCGCTCGCTGGCGCATTTATAGTTGTTTATACGATAGTTCGATTTACGACCCCTTGCGACTAACTTGATAACATGCAAGGATATTGCCTGAACCTTCCCATGTGCGCGTGTGAATGAGTTTAAGCGACACTGACGGGCGACCTTCGAATATTGGTGTGCCTGCGCCTGCGATCAACGGAAAAAACGTAAGGTGCAGTTCGTCTACCAGATCATGAACGAGGAGGTCGTTCCACAGCAGACGGCTCAAGAGCACCAGGATGTCTCTGCCGGGTTGCTGTTTGAGCGCGGCAATCTCCCGGTACGCCTCCGCCCGCTTAATGATGCGCGTATTGTCCCAGGGCGCCAACTCTGCGGCGGTCAGATTATCTGAAATAACGATTTTCTCAATAGCCTTCATGAGCCCCGCAATCTCATGCCTGACAGCGGTGGTATTGGGGTCATTGGGTACACTCGTCCAATACTCCTTGTTGCCTAAAAACGCATTTCGGCTCAACAGCAGGAAATCTGCCGCGCGCAACCGTTCGGCATTATAGAAATCGAAACTATCATCACCAGCATAATCATCGTGGAAGTAGTCAAATAGAGAGTTGATACTTTTGTCCTTCCCTTCGTAGTGGCCATCCAATGTGACGAAGTTGCTGACCATGATTTTGCGCATGATACTGCTCCTTAGGCATAAAGCCCGCGTTCAACAAAAAACGGCTCCCCAGATGAAGAATGTACGAATGTTGTGTATTTGTATTATTATTTGATGTCTTTTTCGAAACACAGACTATTTTCGATTTCAGCATACTGCCCATAGTTTGCGATAAGTTTATATCCGTTCTTTTTGTAAAGTCCGATTGCTTCTGGTTGTTTTTTTCCGGTTTCTAATATGCACTTTTCATAGAATAATTCGATTGCCCATATTTCCAATTCAGTTAACACTTTGGTGGCAATTCCTTTTCCTCTACTTTCGGGCAATGTGTACATTCGTTTAATTTCCATGGTGTTTGGTGCGTATTCTTTGATTGCTCCGCAACCGATTGGTTTACTATTTTCGTACGCGACAACAACATCTTTAATTTTGTCAATTTTATTGAATTGGGCATAAAAAGAATGGTCACTCCCGTCTCTTTCGGCTAAGTCAGCGTCCAGGTGTTTTACGAGATCAATAAAATCTTGATTGTCTGAGTTGGTTCTTATTATTTTAATCATCTTTCATTTTCTTAATGATGACGTCAAATTCTGCGATAAGACATTGCACCTACAGGCTAACGGTTTGCAGCCTGCCCAGTGTTCGCCCGGGATTGGGCGGCGCATGGGACTAATTACTTAGAAAAGTTCGAAGCGCTGTGACGAATTGCTCCGGCTGTTCTATAAATGGAAAATGGCCAGCCTCGATCATAATGACAATCTGCGATTCGGGGATTTGCTCATGAAGATAATCGGATGATTTCAAAGGAATGGGATCAAAATCTCCGTGAATGATCAAGGTTGGGACATGAATGGTCGGAAGCTGATTGTCAAAATCCTGTTGCATTTTATTGAAACTGGTTTTGATCAGTGCGCCGACGGTATCCGCGTTTTTTAAGGTGTTTTCGTCGATGGCCGGGTCAACCGATGCCGCTTTAGCCGGATCATAAAATCGTAATTGGGCATCAAGCTGGTTACACTCGTCGAGTATTTTCGGAGATAGCTCCGTGCCTGGACGGGTACACGTGGTTGTGAGTTCCTGCTGCTCATCCGCGCTGAGGCGCTGGAATCTTTGTTGGTACGTTTTGCTGAATTCAATGGCAAACTTGTTGTTCACGGGTATTGAGTCCACGAGGATCAGATGATCAAGATGCGTTTGGTATTTGACTGCATAGGCGAGGGCAACGATGGCACCCCACGAATGCCCCATCAGCGATATCTTCTCGAGGCCAAAGGCGATACGGAGCGCTTCAAGATCCTCGACGAACTGGTCAATCGAAATGGCCGCAAGATCCAGGTGTCCATCAGATAAACCTGTACCCCGTTGATCGTAGAAGAATAATTGATATTCATCGGAAAGTGCTTCCAAATAAGGGAGGAAATAGCGATGCGAACCACCTGACCCGTGCAGCACAAAAAGAGGGGCGCCTTTCCCAATGATTTCATAGTAGAGGTGCGTCCCATTGACCGCCTGCAGACCTTTTATAGACGTCGTGGTGCGTGCTGGCATCTGCGTAGGCGAGAATATATTCGTTGGAGTAGCCGTTTCTGTTGGAATGACTTTAGCCACTGGTGCACAAGAAGCCAAGATAAGAGCGACAAGTAAAATCATAACGATATTTTTGATTTTCATTGATACCTTACTTATCATGCATGGAGCCGACCAACGGCTTGCGGCCTGCCCCGTACCCTCTTTACGAGGTAGTGGTGGGCGTGGACAATGCTCATTATACAGAAAAAATGCCCAGGTAAGCTCCATTACGCGGCGCTCGTGCGCCGAGAGTCCCACCAGCCTGCCCTCGGTGGTCGTCTGGGGGTTGGGTACACACTTTGTTGGGCGCTCGATGGATGGTACTGAAAACGAGCAGGCGCGGCTAGTTTTTGGTTCTGGTGTACTATTCTTTATTTGACTGCGCGCCTCTATAATAGATCATCATGCTGACCATTGACAATGTAACAGCCCGGCGCTTCATCCTCGGCAGGCAGGGCTTGTGGTTGGAGGATAAGCGTCTCGGCAAGGACGAGGCATTTGCTGAAGCATTGGCTCTCGGATTCGCGCGCTTCACCAAGTTTCTTGGCGCGAGCAGGATGGATGCGAAGGCGATTCGCGAGCCGCTGCTACGTCGCCGTGCAAGTAGCTTTATTCCTTAAAGCTTGCACACGTGAGATCAGTCATCGTTTAGTTTCAGCTAGAGTTGGACAGTTAGAGAGGGAATTCACAACTTGCGTTGGCGAGCCTCCCAACGGTTTGCGGCCTGCCCGGTGTGATCTTCACGGGGTACCCTCAGGCGGACTCTGCTTGGGAGAAGAAATAACTCGAAGCCAGCCTGCCCTGATGGGCTGTCCAGGGAAAACTGCTTGCCTGCACCCTGCCGCAGGCACAGGTGAAAATGGCGGCGAATCCCACCTGTCCAGTGCATTATCCCGGTGTACTTCCGGGACGCTGTGTTAGGCATCGTGGGCTGGCGTTCAAGTCGGATATTCCCAGGACCTAGCCAATCAAAACACCAGATCAAGTCCTCGATAATTGTACATGCTTGTAATAGCACTGAACTGGAAATCTCAATCTCCATATAATGCCCTTCTGCTGCTGTAGCACCAAAGTAATTCTTATTACGAAATTCTCCGAGCGCCAACAGAAGATTAGGTATTGGTTTGCCATTGCGACTGAGGCCACGGAGACGGTCTTCGATAGGTTGGAGCGAATTTAGAAGCTCCTGGAGTTCACCAAATTGAACCAGAAATCTTCTGCAATGTTCGCGAGCCGGCGCGGGTAAATTTTCCTGTTTCTGAAGGACTCGGATAAGTTGACCAGCAGTGTCCAGAGCATAGACAAACAACTTGGCATAGATCAGGTGCATCTGTTGATCACGCCCTTTGACCTCAGAAGCCACTCCACAATTGCCTTCGATGAGCGTAAGCACGAGGCGGGCCTCATTGAGTTGATCGAGAATTTGATCAAGAAACATCTGAACTAAAAAAGCCCAGTCACGCTCCGGATGGTCAATCACGGACCCTAGCAGTATGCGTTTTTCTTTATCTTCGATTTGCATATTTTTCAAGATGCCCAACGGCTCGCGTTAGCGGTTGGCAGGTTGAGAACCTGTCCTTTCGAGCCTTGCGAATTCGCCAATCCGCTGCACGCTTTGTTGGGCAGGTTTTATTAACCGGTTTTGAATTTGTTGCTTCCATGATTTGCTGTATATAGCTGAATCAGCGCTTCATTGTCCAATGTCACAAGGGAGATTTCGATGTTCATTTATCTCACACCCCTTCATTGGGATGAAAAACGCCGAGAATTTCAGGGCAACGGGTGCTTCTGCCTTCTTCATTGTGATGATTGCCCCGGCTCTGGCTTAACATCCAGTTGTAAAGTTCTGGGTTGTGGTACGCTCGTTTGGCGGTCTCTACATGATTCGTGTCATAAAGGGTGTATCGTGGCTCTGTGCCGCACGACTTCATTAATGCTATGAACGCCTCTGCTCCACTGGCTGAAACGACTTTATCCTTGCGCCCTGCAATGATCCACATCGGGATCGAGGCTAAGACGCATGGATTGTACTTGCCATCGGGAACATCAACACCCGCCACAGGGACGAGTGCCGCAAAGCGATCTGGACTTCGGTAAGCCCAGTCAAGTATCCCAGACCCGCCCAGGCTGAATCCCGTCAGTGTGATGCGGGTTGGATCAATGGGGTGCATCATCAGAAGCGCGTCCAACCACAGCCGCAGTTCATCATTTAGGTGATTCCATGTCGTGGTTGCCAGACACTGTGGAGCGGTCACATAGCAGCTAAACCTTCCACCATCGGCTCGATAAGCCAGCGGCCCTCGCCTCGTGAGCTTTTTGAGATTTGAGCCACGCTCAGTTGTGCCATGCAAAAAGATGATGAGCGGCCAGCCAGCTTCGGGCGGATCAGCTTCATTTGGGGGTTCAATGATGTACTGGATCGGCATAGATCAACTCTCTGTACAGGCGCTTTTTAGGACACCGAGAAAAGGCATATTCATTCGTGAACTGGTTGCCCGTTTTTTCTTCTTCGTGATAGCCATACTTCTCGCGTCTGCAGCATCTCTGGTGGGCTATCTTTGCCGTAGGTAAGTTCATTCAGGAGAGCCAAAACCTGTGTTGTTGAGCCTTGCAGCAAGTTCACCCCGGCCGGTTTTGCCGCTTCCGGTAGTTTGCCCTCTTCCATGATCAGCCAATGAAACTCATGGATCAACTGATCAATGGCCACAATTTTCTCCTTAACGTTTTGACATCGCGGATATGTATTTGCGTAGCGTTCGAACGCTTGCTGAGCATGACCGGCATGGATGTTGCCGGTTTTCTCAGCTGCCTTCACATACACGCGCCAGCGGACTTGCCATGAGCAGACCGGGCATTTCAGGATTTCGGCTGGTTGCCTAGTCTTGCGTTGGAGAATTGTCAACGTTCCATGGACTGCACATCGTTTACACTGGACTCGTCCTGTTTGAACCGCCTCTGTAAATTCGAGAATACTTTCGCAACGAAGATAGAGGCTGAAACCTACTTCATCGACCAGTTCATCCTCACAAATTCCCTGCGACTCTCTCAAGTACAGCCACCGAATCTTGGATAGGCTTACTTTTGGGGACCAATGAATATCAGAGCGATCATTTACTGTCATGAGAATAACCTATTAGACAAAGCCGAGAATAGTTCTCCGCTATGGAGCCTTGCCGCCCAACGGCTTGCGGCCTGTCCCGCATGCTCCTGCGGGATACCCGCTGGTGGGCGGGACGAGAGAACGCCAGTTTGACGGAACCAATACCAGCACTTGCTGAAACGAGGCAAGGAAAAGAAGGTAGCTCTTACTACCTGTATGCGCAAGTTCCTCACCATCCTCAATGCCATGCTGCGCGACCAGCAGCCTTTCCGCTGTGCCATCGTCTAGAAAGCCTGTGTTCTCCAACTAAAACTCAGCAACTGCCTTGACACTCAAGACAGTTGCTGCACGCTTTGTTGGGCGCGGAAGGAATGTAAGACTCTTGAACCTTAAGGGTAACTACCATATCCTTTCCATTCCATGAGTATTCCGTAGTCTTGAAAATCTGGGATTTTCTTGTAATTCTCTAATCCTGGTTGAATAAGAGTTATGCGCCAAATTTCAGTTTCGGGCTGAATCTTCACGCGGTGGTTGCCTAAATCTTCAAGGTCTGTATCCACTAACATACCTGAATTTGGATATATCAACATTGTTAAACACATTCCTGATGAATCTCCCTGTTGACAATCATAAGGTTCTACATAAGAAGGATAACCGTAAGAGCCAACGAGAGATTCCAATGCTAATTTGCTACGTACCAAATCCAAAACAACAAAATTTACTATGCCGTCTTGAGAACCCAGCCAGCCGCCGTCGTTTTTCTTCGTTGACCCGAATTCCCAACCAACACCATCTTCATAATTGTAAGTAATTGTCGTATCTGGTATTTCCTCTAAGATTGACACCGTTTCATCTATGGTTGTTACACCAGGGGTGATATTTTGCCAGCAAGGTGGCTTACATGCTGGTTGGGTGAGCCATGTTGTCAACCAAGTTGATGAGGTATCAGGTGTTTCCGTTGGTGAAGGGGTACTAATGTTGGCAGACTTACACGATACGCCTGGAATTATCAAAAGACCACTGTACACTAACAACAAGATTTTTTTCATAGCATGATTGTGTCAACCGACTTTATTTTGGTGATTTAGGCAAGCGCCCAACTAGGGGTTATACGGCAAGCGTCCGTATAACTGCTTTTGGACAGTTGTTTGCCGTCTAATCGACTAAACCGTTTAGTCGATTAGACGGCAAACGATTAAAATTTAATGAGTGGATTATAAACTGCATTTGGAACAGGTCAACATGGAAAAAGCGCCCCAAAAATTGCTCGGACATAAGGATGTGAAAACCACAATGATCTACACTCACGTCTTACAACGCGGCGGGCTTGCAGTCAAAAGGCACTGGACTTTTAGACAATTTGATTTTCGTTAGAGTGTGGAACAGTAATACTGCTTACAAGCTTCGTTTGCAGTAAAATTCTCTGAACCAATTGGAGAAAATATAAATGAAACTTGTTACCGTATCTCAAATGCAGAAGATCGAAAAGGAAGCCGATGCCTGCGGCCTGACCTATGATCTGATGATGGAAAACGCGGGTCAGGGACTTGCCGACATTGTCCTTGATCTGTTCGTAGACGATATTGAACCTGAAGCGCTTGGTCTTGTCGGTTCCGGCAATAACGGTGGGGATACACTTGTGGCGCTAACCGCGCTTGTTGAGGCAGGCTGGAAGGCGCGTGCCTATCTTGTCAAACGTAAGAAGGACGATCACCTCAAACGATTCCTTGAGGCAGGCGGGGAGGTCCTTTCTAGTGATAGGACTTTTGAACAGCTCGTAGAATCAATTGAAACTGCCGATGTGCTTTTGGACGGTGTGCTTGGCACCGGAGTCAAATTGCCGCTGAAAAAGGACGTGGCTGAACTGCTTGAGGAAGTTAATGAAATTTTGGATGCCCTGGATGAACATCCGTTGGTGATCGCGGTCGACTGCCCATCAGGGGTTGATTGCGATACAGGTGAAGTTGCCGAGGAAACGATCCCTGCGGATCTCACGGTCACGATGGCGGCTGTCAAACAGGGACTATTGAAGATGCCTGCCTTTGAGTACGCTGGCAACCTTGAAGTTGTGGATATTGGCTTATCCCCTGACATGGCTTCTCTTAAAGATATAAACACGGAAGTCGCGGATGAGGATTCTGTTTCCTCGCTTTTGCCTGAGCGACGTCTCGATTCACACAAAGGGACGTTTGGTACCGCGCTCATCGCCGCTGGATCTGTCAACTACACAGGAGCCGTTCTCCTTGCGGGAGAGGCAGCCTATCGCTCGGGCACCGGACTCGTCACTTTGGCGGTCCCCGCGCCGGTCCATGCTGCGCTGGCAGGTCAGATCCCAGAAGCGACCTGGGTGCTGCTTCCACAGGCAATGGGTGTGATCGCGTCGAATGCCTCCGAAGTTTTGATGAAGAACATTGAGCGCGCCACTGCCTTATTGATCGGTCCGGGCTTTGGTACTGAATCAACGACAAAAGAGTTCATAGAAAATCTTCTTTCGGGCAAGTCTGTGCCCAAGAAGTCCGCGGCGCGCATTGGCTTCCTGCATGAAGAAAATGAAAAGAAGGAAGAGGCAAACAGTATTTTGCCGCCGATGGTTGTGGACGCAGATGGCATCAACCTAATGTCGCAGATCAAAGACTGGCACACGAAACTTCCCGCTGTTACGATCTTGACTCCGCATCCTGGCGAAATGGCTGCCTTGACGGGATTGTCGAAAGATGAGATTCAGCAAGACAGGCAGGAGATCGCCCGCAAGTACGCGAAAGAATGGGGTCATGTTGTGGTGCTCAAAGGCGCGTTTACGTCCATTGCTTCACCAGACGGACGCGTCACTGTCATTCCTGTAGCATCTTCCGCGCTTGCCCATGCAGGTACTGGTGACGTGCTCGCCGGAATCATCGTCGGCTTGCGCGCACAAGGCCTGGATGCGTTCGAGGCCGCGGTCGCCGGCTCCTGGATCCACGCCCAGGCTGGCTTATATGCCGCGGATAACCTAGGCACAACTGCCTCTGTATTGGCGAGCGAAGTGTTGAACTCCATATCAGATGTGTTGAGTGATTTGGAGTGAATCATCGCGCTGAGCGGAGCGAGCTGACGCAGTCGAAGTGCGAACTGAATGGTTGATAATATTTTCAAATCAACCCGGCGGTTGAGTAGGGCTGAGCGACTGCGAAGCCCATATCGAAACCACCAGTAACAAGAATTATTTTGGCGACGCGTGGTTTCGATACAGGGCGAAAAGTCACCGCCCTTACTCAACCACCACCTTGAATCAAAAGAGGAGGCTGACGAAGTCAGACTCCTCTTTCTTCTTTATTCTAAACTTATCCCTTCAAAAACTCTTCCAATGAAGATTTACTAATGCGGTAAGCATTGCCCATCTTCTTGGCTTTCAGGCTCTGATCAGTGATCGCGGCCATCACATCTTCTTCTGAAACTTTCAAGATCGAAGCTACCTCAGCGGGAGTCATCACATCCGGAATTCCAGCTGCGGCTTTTGCGCCGCCACCAGATTGCTGTTGCATCGCGCCCGAAGTGGCCTGCTGCATCAGATTGCCGATGCCCATGCCCGCGCCGATTCCAGCTGTTAATCCTGCGCCACCGCTTGGGTTGGACGCTGCATCGCGCATCGCGTCCGCGGCTTGTAATTGTGTATAAGTAGCCATATCCAACATTCCCATATCGCGTAATTCCTGGGCAGATTTGGTCGAAGGTTTCAGATTTCCAACATAGAAACTCTTAAGCACGAGTCCCAATGCTTCGAAATCGTCCTGCGCCTTTGCACGTACCGACGCGCCGATCTCCTCAGTGAGACCGATCAGATCCACAACGCTGCTTGCAGCTGTTGTTTCACCGAGCACATCCTGCAGTTTGGAAAGCAGCATGCTCTTTAAACGTTCCTCAATATCGCTCGTCCGATATGCACCCTGTGCTCCCACAACTTGCGTCACAAATTGCTGCGGGTCTTTTACTTGAAATGAAAACGTACCAAATCCTTGCAGCAAGGCCACGCCCAAACCCATGCCTGGGTTACGCACAATGATCGGTTGTGGCGTGCCCCATTTCTCGTTCGCAAATTCCTTCATCGACACAAAATACACTTCCGCAGGGAAAGGTGTACGATCGTTAAAAGCCTTACCGATCCAATCGATCAACTTGGGGATGTTCGCGGTCGCGATCGTGTGGCGCCCGGCTCTGAAAACATCCAGCGCGTTGCCATCACGAAAGAACACCGCCGCCTGAGACTCACGCACGATCACCTGTGAGCCGATGCGGTAATCGCCTATCCCGGTTTCAGGGAAGCGATGCACGATCTCATCTCTCATCTCTGTTGGGTATTCAATGACATCAAAAATTCTGGCCATAATATTCTCCTTTTAAGGGTATGCCGATTGCATTATAGTCCATGCGTGGGCGTGCCACAAGAACTTTTTCTTATTCTTCTACGGATTTCCTCCCTAAACGTTTCACACTTCGATCAGCCTATTTTAGCTGACAACTATCCCTGCTCAGTGACACTCGACTCTTTCTAAGCCGCCACCTGATCCCGTTTTATCAACAATCTCTTCCTCTAATCTCTAATTCTCCAATCTCCAATTACCACTCACTCCTCACTCTTCATCATCTTTCCCGTCCCCTTATCGCGCAACATCAAAATCTCCGCTAGAATGCTGATGGCAATTTCCTCCGGTGTTTCTGCATTCAACTCGATCCCCATCGGCGAATGGACTCTTGCGATCTTTTCATCAGCCACGCCTTGTTCCTTCAACGCTTTGACAGTTGTCAGCCATCTACGCTTCGACCCGATGACTCCGATGTAGGCCGCCTCCGAATCAAGCAGACCTGGCAAACCCTGCGCGTCCACACTGGACCCGCGGCTTGTGACCACTAAATAAGTCTGGCGCGTCACTTTGAGATGTTCCGTTAATTTCCCCATCGGCACAGGATAATACGCATCCGCCCCAGGCACCGACTCGGGATTACTGAACTCCGCGCGGTCATCGCTGACGGCCACGCGGAATCCCAGCCACTTCGACAAATGGACGACTGCCTTGCCCACATGACCGCCGCCGATGACAACGATCATTGCAGGGGGAAGGATGGGTTCCACGAACACCTCCACAGTTCCGCCGCACACGCCTGGGTCGCCGCGTGATGGATCAGCCATGGTATAGGAAAGCGTGCGGGGTAAACCGTCATTCAACGATTCAAGCGCGGCCTTGATAACGCGACTCTCCAATTCCCCGCCGCCCACGGTGCCAATAAATTTTCCATCCGCATGGACGAGCATTTTGCTGCCCACATGCCGCGGCGTGGAGCCTTCGCTTTTCACCACCGAACACAGCGCAGCGGATTCATTATTCTTTTCGAGTTCGTAGAGGGCCTGGTAGATTAGATTCATTTACAGAATCTTCTTGACAGATTTTTTTGGAACAGGCAGATCATCCTGTAACGTATCCTATACGATCGAATAATTAATATTGAAGTACTCATGAATAATTTTGTTTTGTATGCCAGTCATTTTTCCCCATGGCAAACTTGAATGTTTTTCTTGAAATTCACTTGATATGTTCCTGGCGGCTTCGCCAATGATTCGATCTGACGTACAACTGCATCATGAGCCATTGAATTTGACATGAACTGATTTTCAGTCATCCCTCTTGTGTACTCTTCAATTAATTCAATGGCATCCAGGATATGGTGTAGATAAACAGTATCATCCCTCTTCATAAATGACGACTTTCTCTTTTTCAACATAGGGGCGAATGTATGGGCTGAGGCTGTCTTCCGTCACCAAATCCACTTCGCGCCCCAATTTTTGATGCAAAACTTCTTCAATTTCCATCAACTTGAACCATCCGAGTTTGGGCCTTGCATTCGAGGGTTTGAGCCTGATAAGCAAATCTATGTCGCTTTTTTTTGTTGCTTCTCCGCGTACGATCGAGCCAAAAATAGCCATACGGCTGATGTATGGCTTGAGCAAAGGCAGCGCTTTCTTTCGAATCTCGGCATACTTATCCATGACCATATTTTACCGTACTCGAGCGCGTCAGATTTATCTGCTCAACGAAAAGGTTTACGCGATATCTTTTGTAAGCACGCGCATGCGGATCGCTTCCACCAACGCGTGGATATAATCCATGCCTTTTTTGGTGGGTTCTTTTTCTAAATGTCTCCAACGGCGGGATTCGAAGAAAAGGCAGGTGCGTAGATCGGTGAGCGACTGGGCTAGAGGTTCCTGTTTACGATGAAGGCTCACGCCAAGATCGGCCACCTCCCGGCATTTTTTGAATGAACCCCAATGCTCGTAACCGTCGAAGGTTAGTGCAAAAGGCTGAATGTTCTGCCAGTTTGCGCGGCGGGCTGGGATATCAGTCTCGATCAATTGGGCGTTTGGTATTGGCTTCATGACTGCAGGAGCTTTCTGATGGTTTGTTTGATGAGGGGTAGGTCATCCTGAATGATATCCCAGACCATGGCGATATTAAGTTTGAAATCTTCGCGTACGATCTTGCTGTGGATATCGATTGTCTTTAGCCACGGCAGTTTCGGATGTAATCCCTGGAATTCAGTGGAGACGTTCTTGGCCGCTTCGCCTACGATCTCGATCTGGCGCGCAACTGCATCCTGTACCATGGGACGCGAAAAAAACTCGCTCTCAGACATTCCCCGTGTATAGCGTTCGAGCTGTTCGATGGCATCCATCATATAGCGCAAATGGACGGCGTCCTCTTTATTCATGGATATCCGTCTTTTCTGTTTCAGTATGTGGATGAGTTTGGTATTTGGAATTGAAATTGTGCAATATTAAGGCTCGTTTGTAGATTTTTGTGAACTTACTCATATCTACATTGTACCTTACAAGCAGGCTGTGCTACGGGTTGATTATGTTGGAGATATGTTTACTGAATAATTAATTTTTCGCTCAGATCAACTTTATGAATTTTATTCGTCTACAAAATAAATCATTCGATCTTTTTATGAATTTGCCGACAAATGTTCTTCAAGTTCGTCCATTGTGCGCATGAACGAGCTTTCCAGGTCAATATCATGCAATCTTGAGAGAACTATTACCGACCATAAACAATCAGACAACTCGTGTTCGAGTTTTTCCTTGCTGTTTGCTATATTTCGCCTGCCATTTTCAGCCATAATAAGCTTGGCCAGATCGCCCACATCACCCACAAAGCCTAGCGCAACTTCTTCGCTCGTCCATGCTGAGCCGTATTGTTGTTTCTCTTTTGCTTCGTATTGCCAGCGGACATGCATGGCGCGATCAATTATTTTCTGAAATTCCATGTTCACTCTAACAACCCAAGCACCACTGGTAATAACTGTTTCTTTCTTGATACCACACCTGGCGCGTCGCGGGTGCCGTCGGCGAGTGGGGGATAAGGTAGGTCGTCGAGAATCGGAGGAGCGTTCGAAGTCACGATAAGCCGACTCGAGCCGCGCACTACATCAGTGATGAGGAGTATCGCGAAGTCAAGTCCATTCTTGTCCTTATAGTCATCCAATGCCTTGATCAGTGGTTCAAGATGTTCGGTGAGTTGCAGCTGATCTGTCACCTCAGCTTGCGCGATGGCGAGTTTGAATCCGCCTGCTTCGTAGACCTTGACATCATTGCTGACGACCTCTTCAGGCTTGCGATTAGACAGTCCCGCGCCCGCGGAGAGAATGGCTTTACCGTAGGAAGTGACATTCTCGCCTTCCAGCGGACTTCCACCCACGAATGTCCAGCGTGCCAGTCTCTTGGCGGCTTCCTTGTCGCGCGGCGTGGTAGTGGGAGATGTCAATATAAGGGTATCAGATAAAAGTCCCGCGAGAAGCGCACCTGCCAGCGCGGGTGGCGCGGAGAGTCCCGCTTCCGCTGTCATCTCACAAACTAGAGTCGAAGTAGATCCGACAGTATCCACTTTAAAACGAATCGGCGTGTGCGTGTGCGGATTTCCCAGCCGATGGTGATCAAGTATCTCGAGCAGTTCTGCTTCTTCAAGCGCGGCAATTGCCTGACGCGGCTCGTTATGATCTACAAGAATAATCTTGAGGCGCGGCGGATTCAGGAGATCACGCTGGCGAGCAATTCCCAAGTACAAACCGTTTTCATCGATGACCCAATATTCATCATCTTCATCGCGCAGGATGCGGTTGAGAAAATCGCGGATATGTCCGTTGGCAGGATATTTTGTAACATCTATATCGGCCGCGTCTTTACATGGCGCAGACATCATCTCGCGCACAGTGGTATCGCCGGGACGCGGGCCAAGCGTCTCAGTGAAATATCTGAAGAGACTAAAGCCATTGACGAGACCATACGGTTTGCCGTCTTCACCTACGATGGGCGCGATGCCGCCAGTGCGACTTGCGAGAGTCCATGCGGTGCCGAGCTGCGAATTCGGATGGATGGTATCGAGCCTTTGCATAACAGACTCAAAGCGCGGCGACGCGTCTGTGAGCAGGACGGGCGCGTCTAAATTTACTTGCTTAAGCACCCAGGCTGTTTGCGGATTAAGTGCGCCCGCGCGTGCTGCGACTGTGTCCGCTCCATCGCGTTCGCGCAGAAGCCAGGCGTAGCCCATCGCCGAAGCGATGGCGTCTGTGTCAGGGTTGATGTGTCCGATGACATAGGTTTTGTTTAGCATATGAACTTTCTGAATTATATCTTGCCTTGCTCAAGTAATTGCAGGAATACCGTTACGACTTTCGGGTCGAAATGTTTACCCGATTCAGCGTTGATATATTGTGACACCTTCTCTTTTGGCCAGGCTTCCCGATATGGGCGGTTGGAAGATAGAGCATCCCATACATCCACAACTGCGAAGATGCGGGCCGAGAGTGGAATTTCATCCCGCTTCAAACCGCGCGGGTAGCCAGTTCCGTCCCACTTCTCATGGTGTAAATATGGGATTTCCAATGCCTTCTTGAGATGCGGGATTCGCACCAGAAGGTCATAGGCGACTTTTGGATGATGCATCACGATCTGCCGCTCCGAGTCGGTAAGCGGCCCTGGTTTTCGCAGGATATCATCCGGGATGGCCATCTTGCCGATGTCATGCAGGATGGTTCCATGGCGGATGTGGATCAGTTCCTCTTCATCAAAGCCCATCGCTCGCGCGACCACTAAAGTTGTTTCCGTTACGCGGCGGGAATGACCCTCTGTTTCCTTATCCCTTAACTCGAGCGCCTTCGCCCAACCCTCAAGGGTTGTTTCATAGGCTTCCGCTAAACTTTCCTCCGCCCGTTTTCTTTCAAGCAAATTGGCGATGGAATCTCCAATCATTTTGAGGTGTGCCACGTCTCTATCAGACCAGGTAATGTGACGGGTATAGGAAAGGAGGTCAATACAGCCATATGTTAACTTTTCCAGACCCTGAATCGGCACACTAACGAGGGATTTTACGCCCTCGGCTTCACTGAATTGGCGATCCATCATGGCTTTCGGAGGGTAATCATCCAATGTATTGATCTTGATTGCCTCACCTCTCAGTAATTTGTATTCACTCCAGATTAATTTTCCCACAGGAATGATTTGTGTAGGATAAAGGGCTGACGACAGGTTAGGAGCACGCCATTGGTGTGAGATATTCCATAAAGTTTTATCCTCTGAAAGGATCAGGATATCCGCAGAATCAGCGCCCATAAACTCAGCAATCTCTTTCAAGCCCGACTCAATGCTCGCATCTACTTCGTCATATGAACAGGTGGCAAAACGCGTTAGAAGACTGGTCATGAGTTCATCGAACGCAAGTTGGTTTCTAACAGAATCTTCGGCCAGTTTACGTTCTGTGATATCGCGCCCCACGGATTGAAATTCGACTACTTGTCCAAATTCATCCAGAATCGCTTGATCGGTCCATTCTTGCCAGCCGATACTTCCATCGGGCCTGACCACCCTGTGGATCTCTGTTTCACTGCTGATCGCACCTGACGTCAAACGCGATATTTTCTCTTCAACCGCATGACGATCTTCTTTAGCGAGGTGCGACATAACATGGCTGGAGAGAGCCTGATCAGCTGTGAGTCCCCAATAACGACAATAAGCCTCATTAACAAATGTCCGCGTGCCATCGGGTTTCCAGCGCACAATGAATTCCGTTTGATTTTCGACCACAGCACGATATCGTTCTGCACTCTTGCGCAATTCTTCGGTGCGTTCCTGCACACGTTGTTCCAATTCCTCCGATAACATTCGATAGCCACTCTCTAAAGTTTTGTACTTGGTCACGTCGCGCGCAACAATAATTCTACCGATCAATTGCCGGCGATTACTGTAAATAGAGGAGATGTTGATATCGAAGAAGAATGTATCTCCTCCCTCACGAATGGAAATTTCTCTCTGTTCCACATCCAGGTATTCCCATTCACTGACGATGACGGGCCACCTCGCGAATACTTCACTTGATGGTCGTCCGACGACCTGGGCATGATTTTTTCCCAGTATCTTTAGCGCAGCCTGGTTCATGTCTACAACGCGATTTTTTGAATCGAGAACGATCACCGGATCCTTCATATTTTCAACGATGTGATCGCGTGCAATTGGGATGAGGTCGAATAATCGATAACGGAAAAGTCCCCACGCGACAATCATATTGCCAATCGCAAGCGAAAATGGAGCTATATCGCGTTGGGGTGCTATCTTGATATTTGCTAATGAAAATAATGAAAGCAGAAGAGGAATTAAAAAGCCAGTAACGATTGTCAGATATTGCAGTCTATGCAAGTTATATGGTTGAAAAGCTCGTTTTATGAGCAGACCAAGACCAAAGAAATTCGCGCCATAGACAACGAAAGCATAAGCATAAACCACGAATGTGAAATCATATTGTAGTTCCGGAAACGGGAAATCTGCACTGAGATGAGGGTTTGGGTAAAGCAGGTGATGGAAACTGTCTGTCAGTAAAAGAAGTGTAAAGATGACTGGAATAGCAAGCCAGAAGCTCCATGTAAGTCGGGGATTACGAAGCTTATGTTCTGAGTATTGAATTGAAAAGATGAGGAATGGCAGAATTACGAGATACGTAATGGTCAACCACTGGAACTTGTCCCACAAAATCTTGATTTCAAGGTTTGGGCTGATTAGTTCAAATATGAACCCAAGAATGGTAAGTGTTTGTCCGGCTACAAACCATGTATATGCACGAGCGCCCCTCACATCGCGATGTCGCCAGGAATACCAAAATACACCCAGGGATAGTGCCAGGGACAAGACGTAAGGCACAAGGTACAGAACTTCTTCGCGGTTCATCGCGCGTTATAGGTCACTTGTTTTTATAAACCTTCCATATTTTTTCTGGCGTGACGGGGATTTCGTCCACGTTCACGCCGACCGCGTCGAGTATGGCATTGCCCACTGCTGGTGCAACCCCGTCCATGGGGATCTCTGCCACAGCCTTGACTCCGAACGGATGACTCGGCTCGAATGTTTCCACGAAGATGGTTTCAAGCACAGGCATCTCGTCCGCGCGGAAGATGTGATAACGGTCGAGGTCGCGCTCAATGGCATTGCCTTTTTCGTCGTAGCGCATCTCTTCGCAGACCGCGTAGCCCAATGCCTGGGTCATCCCGCCTTCGATTTGTCCAGACGCAGTGAGTGGATTCACGATGACACCCGAATCAACCGCCATAACCAATTTGTCAACTGTTACCATACCTGTCTCTGTGTCCACAGTGACTTCGGCGAACTGCGCAGCGAATGGGGGAGGCGACACAGGCGACACATACGACGCAACTCCCATGATCTGTTCCTGGTTTTCTTTGTGCAAAGAATTCAAGGCGATCTCCGAAAGTGGGACACTTCGTCCATCTGGCGCGATGGCATCTCGGTCGAATAGTCGGATGGTCTCATAGTCGGATAGTCCGAGCATTGCTGCCGCGCGAATTTTGATGCGCTCTGCCACAATCTTCGCCGCGTTGACTGCTGCGGTTCCAGAAATGTAAGTTGTCGAAGAAGCATACGCGCCTTTATCAAACGGCGTGAAGTCTGTGTCTGATGAGTAAGTAATCATATCTTCGATGGGCACGCCCAATACTTCTGCTGCCATTTGTGCCAGAACAGTATCCGAACCTGTGCCCAGATCTGTGGCGCCGACCAAAAGATTGAATGAACCATCGTCATTCATTTTGATGGATGCACCGCCCATATCCAAATATGGGATTGCCGTACCTTGCATCACCATCGCAACGCCGATCCCTTTTCTCAAATGCGATTCGCGCTGAGCGGAGGGTTGAGATGTTCCGTCAAAACCCGAAGACGAAGCGTTGCGCCATTCCTCATTTCCAAACTTATCATCCCATCCGATCGTGGCTCTGCCTTGTGCAACACATTGTTCCAATCCAACGGTGTGAACAATTTCAGGACGCGGTTCGCGGCCTTCATTCCACGCGGTGGAAAACGGATGATACTCGCCTGGCCGGATGGCGTTTTTCAAACGAAAGTCAATTGGGTCGAAGCCCATGGTACGAGCGATCTTTTCCATGTGGCGGTCAAGGGGCCAATATCCCTGCGGTACTCCATATCCACGGAACGCGCCGGATGGGGGCGTATTGGTATAAACTACATCCGCGTAAAAACGGATGTTCGGTGCTTTGCGATATTCGCCATCACCGACATATAACGCCATGGCTTTATGGCCCGTGTTGCCTGTGACGGTCAACGCGTGACACCCATATGCTCCCGTATCAGATAACGCGTACATCTCGTTGGCGGTGATAGTGCCGTCGCGTTTCACTCCCGTCTTCATTTTTATTTTCATGGGATGACGCGAACGCGCGCCCGTGAATTCTTCTTCACGCGTGTATTCGTAGATGACAGGTCGCCTCGTTGCAATCGTCAAATGTGCTGGCACATCTTCCATGAGTACTTCCTGTTTGCCGCCAAATCCGCCACCAATGCGTGGCTTAATGACACGGATCCGTTTAACGGGCAGGTTCAACACAGGCGCGAGCATGCGCCTTACATGGAACGGCACCTGCGTGGACGTGCGAATAACGAGCCTGTCATCTTCATCCCAATAGGTCACACAGACGTGCGGCTCGATGTGTGCCTGCTGTACTTTCGGCACTTCATACTCTGCTTCGAAAACTTCATCGGCTTCGCTGAATCCTTTTTCCACATCGCCAATGTCAATGCGGATCTCTGCAGCGAGATTCCGCGCGGGGTCCGAATCCGCGAAGTTAACGAACTCAGGCTCATCGTGAATCCGAGGCGCATCCATATTCATCGCAGTGCGCGAGTCGAGGACGGACTCCAATATTTCATATTCCACGTCGATCAATGTCAACGCTTTTTCTGCGATCTCTGGGCTCTCTGCCGCCACCATTGCGACCCGGTCACCTACAAAACGTACTTTGTGATCCAACGAAAACGCATCCAGCGGACCTGGGATCGGATCCGATTGCCCGGCCGTTGAATAAACGACGCGCGGAATATCCTGCCAGGTGAGCACCGCCGCGACACCGTTCAACTCTTTGGCTTTGCTGGTGTCGATGCTTTTGATGCGCGCATGCGCATGCGGACTTCGCAATACGCGCGCATACAACATGCCGCGTAGTTCAATATCCGCAGTGAAAGCAGGCTTGCCCTGTACGAGTTTGACCGCATCCACCTTTTTCTCAGGCTTGCCAACGGTCTGATAGGTTTGCGTTTGCGACGTGACGACCACTTTGGGACGCGTCATTACGTTTGCAAATTGATCGCTCGGAAGATCCGACGGCGCGGCATCAGGTGGTTTATCGCCCCAATTTCCCAGGTCCCAATTCACAGAATCCAAGTTGATTGGTTCGTCGCCGCGCATCACAGCTGCGGCTTTCAATACGGCTTGCACGGGTTTGAGATAACCGGTGCAACGGCAAAGTACACCTGAAATTGCCTCGCGCACCTGTTCCTCACTCGGGTTGGGTTGAGTATCCAGCAGAGCTTTCGCCGCAAGGATCTGCGCAGGCGTGCAATAGCCACATTGGATGGCACCCGACTCAACGAATGCATGCTGCAACGGATGCAAGCCATCCGTTTTCCTCCAACCCTGTTCAGGATGTTCGCCGAGTGCTTCTATTGTGACGATATTATGTCCCTCGGCTTGTGCGGCAAGCATGGATCCCGCGTTGACAGGTTTGCCATCCAGCAACACAGTATCTGAGCCGGATAACCCGTGCTCATCGCCAAATTTAACTCCGAAGAATCCCAGCCTGCGAATAGCTGCTAATAAAGTTTCGGATGGTGGGCTATCGATTTCGTGATCTGTGCCATTGATTTTGAGAAAAATTTTCATATCGAACTCCTACAACACCTTCACAACCTTCAAACCAACATTTGCAGATTCAATCGCATTCTGTGAGCCAAGCACCGCAACGGCTGCAGACTGCACAACTTTTTCAAGCACTTCGCCAAAGGCTATGAAATCTTCGCCGTTGGTGGAGAGTACTTCATCGCGTGTTTTCTGCAATATCTCATCCGTCTTGCCTTTGAGATGCCGCATCATGGACGTGTACCCTTTTGCGTCGGGCAGCTGATGCGCGTCCAGTTCGCCGATCGTGGAGATGATTGCTTTGCTTAGTTCTTTGTCGGTCAGGTGAGATGCGTCGATTCCTTTTAGATATCCTGCAGCTTTGTCATAATTTTCAAGCGTCGCGGCGACATTTGGATCGCGATACGATAGGAACGTGAATACACCGGAATCCGGGTCGAACACAGAAAAGCCGCCATACGCTCCGCCTTGCACGCGGATCTTTTCCCACAGATAAGTGATGCCGAGATAACCAACGACAACCCTGGATGAACCGTCATATTGATAGCCAAGCTTATAAAGGTCTGCGCCTTTGCCCACATAATTGACTTGCGCCGGAATGGTCAGACCTTCTTTTTCTTGAACAGGATGAACATCAAAGGGTGAGAGCGTTACATCTTTGAATGGCAGCGACGACAGGAAGGATTCCACTTGCGGCTTGAAAATATTCCAGTTCGCTGCGTCAACCGTTACATTACACAACAATATTTTTCGGTTGATCAGTGCCGCGCGCATCGTTTCCAGTTTTTTGAGCACGGAAGACCATTTTTTGTTGATCTCTGTTTCAAGGTCGCGCAATGCAAATAGATACCCGATGCCGCCAGTCTGATCTCTCACCCAGCCGGTTTCTCCGAACTGTGCCCTCAAACGCTGATTAACATATGCATGTCCCCGCGGCACAAGTGCGGATTCCACGCCCGCTTTTTCCTCCAACACAATTTGCTTCAGGCGTTCGCGATTGTCAAATTTTGCGGTGAGCAGGATATCTTTCAGGATGCCCAACAAATCGCTGACCTGACCGGGTGTCGCCTTGCCTCGTAAAAAGAGTTTCACCACATTCTCGTTCGACCCGCGAATTGCTGAGGCCTCCAATGTGCTTCTGATTCCGCCTGTGCTTTTCCCGATACGCTGCGAGAGTTTCACGTAGTCTTCTGTTTCGGTTCCCATCTCGAGCAGCGCGCGCGCGAAAACATTTGTGAGTGGGATGAGTTCCTGTGGCAGCGCATGCAAGTCAAAGCCCAGGTCGAAGTATAAAATTCCATTCGTGAATAGATCGTGATATAAAACTTGTGTATCCTGAATATTCAAAACTTCGATCGGAATGGTCTTGTTCTTCTTTTCAAGGTCTTCAAGTTTTAGCACCGGCAAAGACTCGACAGCCTCTTTTGGATCAGGAGTCTCCTGCCTCAATTTGAGCTTCTTTGTGTTCTCGATCAGTTCTGCAATTTCACCATCACGCAACGACGCGCGGATCTTCTCCAAACGAGCCTTTTCCTCCTCTTCGAAACGGGCGCCAAGTTCAGGGTCCGGTTTGAGGCGCAAGGTAGTTCGGTGGTTATTATCTAAGAGGTGAGTCTTGATCAATTCCTCAAAATAGTGTGGGTGGTCAGCCAGTCTCTTTTTGATCTCGTCGAGTGGCTTTTCAAATGCAAAAAGTTTGAACGGGTCATCGTCATATAGCCAGGTAGTCAACACGCGCAGCATGATCGAGAGTCCACGCGGGAAAGAGCCGGTATTGTTTTCGCGCAGGTTGAATTCAAGGGTGTTCATGGAGGCTGCGATCGTGTCCGCCTGGATTCCATCGCTGGCAAGTTTTTCAAGTGTGTCGAAGATCAGCCTTTCGATCTTTTTGGCGTGCCGGGCGCGCGTACCCTTGAGACCCGTTGAAAAAATGAAATGACGCAGATTTGTTTCCAGACCTAACCCTGCCAGGTCTTCGCCAAGACCTGAATCAAGCAACGCATTTTTGAGAGGGGAGGCGGGTGTGCCAATTAAAATGTGCCCGAGAATGCGGAAACTGAAAGCCAGCGCTGCATCGGATGTATCTGGTAATTTCCAGTTGACGGTGAGATAGTGTTTCTTGTCAGTATCCCGATCGCCACCGGTATCATAGGGAGCCTGCACTTTTTTGGGTCGCCTAAATGACCTTGCCAGGGACACAGCAGATCTAACTTTTTTCTTTTTGTATGGCTTGAGATAGTCCGCCATTAAATCAAGTCGTTTTTCAGGATCATCATCCCCATAAAAAAAGATAAACGAATTGGATGGATGATAATATGTTTCCCAAAATTTCCTGAAGTTTTCATACGTGAGGTCTGGGATGTCCCGCGGGTCACCGCCTGAATCGACTCCGTAAATATGCTTGGGGAAAAGTGACTCGACGATGCGCGTTTCCAAAACACCGTCAGGCGACGAGTACGCACCCTTCATCTCATTGAACACCACGCCTTTATAGATCAGAGGGTCATTGACGTCGTTCAACTCATAATGCCAGCCTTCCTGCATCAGCGTTTGTGCACTAATGAGCGGATGCAGAACTGCATCCATATACACATCGATCAAATTATAGAAATCCTGCACGTTCTGGCTGGCAACCGGGTAACAGGTTTTATCGGGATATGTCATCGCATTGACGAACGTTGCCAGCGAACCTTTAAGCAATTCCACGAACGGTTCCTTGACGGGATATTTCTGCGAGCCATTCAACACGCTATGCTCAAGGATGTGCGCCACGCCTGTCGAATCTTTTGGCGTGGTACGGAAGTTAATGCTGAATACCTTATTCTCATCATCGTTGATCACAGAGAGCAGGCGCGCGCCCGTGCGCTTATGGGTATAAAGTTTTGCAACCGAATTTAATTCGGGAATATTTTGTTCTCTGACTAACTTAAAAGATTTAGACATGCTGCTCCTTTATTTAAGTGTCGAAATAATTTGCATTCAATCCATAGAGCGGATTTTTTCTCGCAGTGCATCGATCACGATTTTCTTTCCATTTTCATCCTCATAAAACCACACATCCCAGCCATTCACAGGCGCGCCGTTCACCAGTGATTTTGCCACGCCATGAATGGAACCCGTCACGTCGCCGCATTTAATATGTCCATTAGATAGGATTTTCGCCTGTGTGCCGTTCTTTGCAAAGTAGAGGATTTGCCCTGGATGCAATAGCCCGTTTTCGATCAGCGTTCCGAACGGAACTCGGGCCTGCTTGCGTTTTTCGACATTGATCGCCTCTTCATCCGCTTTCTGCACCGCGTCGATGCGTTCCTGCGCGACCCGGATATATTTCTCATCGCGCTCGATTCCGATCCAGTTGCGCCCAAGCATTTTCGCCACTGCGCCCGTCGTCCCCGAGCCAAAAAACGGATCAAGTATCACATCGCCAACATTCGATGAGGCCATGACAATCCGATATAACAACGCTTCCGGCTTTTGCGTGGAGTGTGCCTTGGTCCCATTTGATTTGATGCGCTGTTTGCCATTTGCAATTGGCAGATTCCAATCAGAACGCATTTGCAGATCGTCGTTCAATTTCTTCATGGATTGATGATTGAAAGTATACTGCGCGCCCTTCTTCTTCTGTGCCCAGATCATGGTTTCATGCGCATTGGTAAACCGAACGCCGCGAAAATTCGGCATTGGGTTGGACTTGATCCACACCACGTCATTCAAGAACCAAAATCCCAGATCCTGCATGATCGCGCCGATGCGATAGATGTTGTGATAGGAGCCGATGACCCAGATCGTGCCTGTCTCTTTCAATACGCGTTGACTAGCGTGTAGCCACTTTAGTGTGAAGGCATCATATTCCTTGAAATTCTCAAACTGATCCCACCCATCCTTTACCGCATCTACCTTGGACAGATCTGGGCGATATAAGTCGTTTCGCAATTGAAGGTTATATGGAGGGTCGGCAAATATGCAGTCCACCGAGTTCTCAGGCAGGGAGTTGAGAATCTCGATGCAATCGCCATGCAGAATTTGGTTGAGCTGTAATTTATCCACTGAGCAAATTATACACTCCTAAGACTCCATAATTGCTTTATTATTATCGGCTACAATTCGCCTTCAAATGGCATTGTTATCACAAAGGACTTTCATTTTATGGCATTGATCAGTTTACAGGATGTGTCCATTGGCTTTGGTGGGCCGCGCCTATTGGAAGAAATTAATTTACAGATCGAGAGCGGCGAATGGGTCGGTTTGTTGGGACGTAATGGCATGGGAAAATCTACACTCTTGAAATTGGTCAGTGGGGAGATCCTGCCGCATAGCGGTACCATTGCCCGTCAGCAAAATATTCGCGTGGCATATCTTCCGCAGGAGGTGCCGCAAGGCCTCAGTGGAAGAATCATTGATATCGTTGAAGATGGACTGGATGCAGTGAACGGAACTCTGGACGATGAGCATCAATGGCAGCGTCAACATCAGGTGGAGAAGATCCTCTCTCGCATGGACTTGGAGGCGGATGCCAGATTTGAAACACTGTCAGCAGGTTTGAAGCGCCGCGTCTATCTGGCACGCGGACTCGTCCGCGATCCCGATCTCCTGTTGTTGGATGAGCCTACCAACCATCTGGACATCAGCTCCATTGACTGGCTGGAGGATTTTCTCAAACGCTGGGGTAAAACATTGTTGTTTGTAACGCATGATAGGGTCTTCCTGCAACGCCTCGCTACTCGCATCGTTGAGCTGGATCGCGGCAAACTATTCGATTGGAATTGCGATTACTCAACCTTTGTGCAGCGCAAGGATGAAATGCTTTCTGCCGAGCAAACCCAAAACGCGCTCTTTGATAAAAAACTCGCGCAGGAGGAACAATGGATCCGCAAAGGAATCGAAGCGCGGCGTACTCGCAATGAGGGACGCGTGCGCGCCTTGAAGCGCCTGCGTGAACAGCGCCGCGAACGCCGTGAACTTTCTGGCAAAGTGCGGATGCAAATTTCGGCGGAGAATCGTTCAGGCAGGCTGGTGATCGAAGCAGAGAATGTCAGTTATTCGTATGGCGATAAAACCATCATTCGCGATTTTTCCACCATTGTTCAGCGCGGCGATAAGATCGGTATCATTGGCACGAATGGTTCGGGTAAGACCACCCTGCTAAAAATTCTGATGGGTCAGCTTCAACCCGCAACAGGAGAAGTCCGTCACGGTACGAATGTGGAGATGGCATATTTCGATCAACTCCGCTCGCAGTTGGATGAGTCCAAATCCGTGATGGATAATGTGGGACAGGGACGTGACGTCATCACGATCAATGGCAAGTCTCGCAATCTGATGGGCTATCTCGAAGATTTTCTTTTCACGCGCGAACGTGCCCGTGCGCCGATCAGTGCGCTTTCGGGCGGCGAGCGAAATCGTCTTTTGTTGGCGCGTCTCTTTACCCAGCCAGCCAATCTCCTTATCCTCGATGAACCCACCAACGACCTCGACATCGAAACCCTCGAAGTGCTCGAAGACCTTCTGCTCGAATACGACGGCACGTTATTGCTGGTGAGTCATGACCGCGCCTTTCTCAATAATATTGTCACGAGCACGTTGGCGCTGGGCGAAAATGGGAATGTGGATGAATACGTCGGCGGATACGATGACTGGCACAAGCAGACGGAACAAGAGCCCGCTTCACGACCTACGCCGAAGCTTGCTTCCGTGATCCAGACAGAATCCAAAGCTGATGGCAAATCCGCGCCGCGCAAGTTGAGCTACAACGAGAAACGCGAACTGGAGGCACTGCCAGAGAGGATTCAAATGCTCGAAGAAGAACAGCACCAACTCACAGT
Source organism: Anaerolineales bacterium (assembly GCA_045402985.1). GTDB lineage: Bacteria > Chloroflexota > Anaerolineae > Anaerolineales > Villigracilaceae > Defluviilinea. The sequence continues at coordinate 21,530 of JAXIPJ010000226.1, read as the reverse complement.
CCAGATGGAGTCGCCGGCTTTTTATCAGCAGGATGGGGCAGTTATTACACAAGCCATTGAGCGTCTACAGGAATTACACGAAGAGTTGTCCCGCCTGTATCAGCGCTGGGGCGAATTGGAAGCTTAATCATCCCAATCAGAAAGATCATCCTCGTCATTCTCAATGACCGGAGGCGCCGTGACCAGGGCGAATTTCCAGGCGCCGCTTTCGTTCATCAGCGCGGCAACTTCGAAGGGGGTAAGCAGAAAATCAAGTTTTTGCGATTCTATAAATTGCAAAATTAATGCATGGGATGGTTTCTCGGTCTTGAAACTTTTCTGAACATGGTTCAGGAAATACTTGGCGCTTTCATGTGAGATCTGAAATTGCTCTGCGATCTTTTCGAATGGTTTGATCTTATTCATAGTTTAAATTTTACTCACCAATTGGATGGATGAAGAACCAGGACGATCTGCGTATATGCCAGGACTGAGGCATGTTTATTGCGCCAACTGAATATAAGTATTGCGGCAAGTTGGTGCCGTTGCCCGGCCATATGACCATATCCCAGGTCAGGTCCATTATGTCCGTGGCGTATTCAGAGATATTAAGTTCAATGTTGCTGTCCCATATAGCGTGTTGATTGGGGCAAACAACCGCAATTTCATTTTTGAATGAGCCAATCCAGTTGCTAGCCTGTAACAAGCCCGCACATTTCAATGGGACCGCATAGGCGTAAACCACTACGACGTTCTCCTCTGTTATCTTTTTCTCCTTTGCCAAACGCCTGACTGCCTGCGTTTTGGCGATGGCTGCATCCTGCTCCACGAATGATCTTTGCGCTTGTAAATTTATCTGGCTAATTAATGAGATTACGACTCCAACCAGAACCATACTGTAGAACACTCTCTTTAGTTGGATTGTTTTCCATGGCGTTGTTTCCTGTAGTTGTAGTACAAGCAAGATCAGCACAGGAAGAATAGCCGCCAGAGACAGTGAGTATCTCAACTTCAACGCTGCTTTGGTCATCAAAAGCAGGATCAAGGCAATCTGCAATAAAAGTCCGCAGAGCATGGCGAAAAAGGACGGATCAATTTTTTCGCTGGATCTTCTTTTCCAATAGATAATAATTCCCAGGATCGCAATCGTGACCAAAAGGACTATTATCATGGGGCGAATGTTGTCCCACCAAAAATTAATACTGAGCGGTATGAACGAAAGTGAATAAATACCCTTCTCACCAGACCCATATAATCCCTGATGTGTGATGATGCGAGTCAGCCAGGCCATAAAGCGTGGGAGTTCCTTATAGATGGGTGCGAGCATCGTAAGAATTCCAAGCGCGCCACCGAACAACATATACATGCCATATGCCAATGATTTTCGAAAAGTTTGGTTCAATCGTAGGGAAAAGATGACGACTATAAATATCCCACTGACCAGCCAGGCGACGAAATACATTTGAGCCATGGAGAGGACGCCTGCCGCGAATCCCAGCAATATGAGTCGGTGTGGACTGATGGCTTCGTCGCGGCGCAATTCCAGATAGAGCCAGACCAGCCACAATGTACCAAATGGAAAGTTGAATGAGTTATGTGACCATAATGTAAGGGACGGAAAACTATATGGATGCAGTGTAAAAAATAATAACGATAACGCGATGCCACCCAGGATCCGGTCATGTTTCAATGTTGTAATGGCTGTTTTGAAAATAGCAAAAGCGCAAAGGAGGTTCACCACAAGCAGGAATATGTTGGTCATCAGAAAAAAAGCACCCGGCCTTGCCAGGTGAAAACTGATGAAAGCTTCTGAACTGCCCAAAAATGGATAGGTGAGCGCAAGCAGGAATGAGCCAATGAGCTGTACAGGTGTACCTGGATGATCTACATACACATAGGATTTCCCAGCAAAGATGGATAATGAATCCAAAAAGTAGACTGCAGCCGGATCTGCATTGAACCAGTAGCTTGTGTTTAAGGTCCAGTACAGCCAGTAGATGATGAGGGGAATGGCAATCAGGATATAGCCCCAACCGGATCGCTCAGGCAACCAGCTTTTCATCACATCTCTTTGCCAGCGTGGAAGCAACGTCCATGCGGTATGCTGCAGAGGCGTATTCATCCGTTGCTTCATGGTAGGCGTTGCGCGCCGCGGTTTCAAGCCCTTCGGCTTCGGTGCCATCCATTGCCAGCATGGGACTTTTCCCGTAGCCGCCGAGTGCGAGTCGCGTGCGGCCTGAATTCCATTCAGCAAGCGCGGCGCAGACAATCGGCTTATCCGCCGGGGTGCGGGAGACATAGTCGAAGGCGAGTTTTACGTTCAGCGGAATAGTGATCGAAGTAATGAGTCCACGTGGCCGCAGGGGCAGAAAGTCACCGAGGTTGGAGATTCGCTCCTGGAGATCGGGTGCTTTGCGTAGCGATTGTTCTTTCAAATCCCTATGCTCGAATTCTTTAATATCTACTTTCGCATCCAGTGCCAGCAGTGTGACTGCAAAAGTGGAACGGCCATCGCACGAGACCAGAGTCCCTGCCACAGTGGCAGAGTTGCGAATGTTCAGAGGTGCTTCGAGTTTGAGCGCGGCTTTCATGGCTTCAGGTATGTACTCGGATTCGAGCAAAGCCTGCAACGTGACGGTCGCGCCGATCTCCAAATTATTCCCGTTCTTTTTGACGGTATCCAGCCCAAGAGATTGCAAATCCACGACTTCAATGGGATCCGCTGTCGGCCTGGAGAGAAGCGTGCCGCCTCCAAGTGGAACTGTATCTGGTCGGGCAAGAAGAGTCAGGGCTTCGTCCAATGTCCTGGGTCGGTGATAGGTTGTGATCATGGAAATCTCCGCGGGTATGCTGCAATTATACAACAAGCATATTGCGTTGCTTCTGTATTCGGCTCCCGGCTCACGACGCTCAGCGCGAAATTATTCCGGATATATCTTCCAGCCAAGTTCGTTCAACTTTGAACTATCGAATTGCTGCTTGGGTACATCGATCAACAATACTTTCCCCTCGGCCAACAGTTCGTCGGTTTCAGCATCATAAATACCCGCCCATGCTTCTAATGAAGCACATTCTGGAGTTAGGTTGTTTGATTGTCATTTCGAAATTATATTCCATGAGGCCCAAACATAAAATTGACATTTACGGAAATCTAGTTTACGGCTAAGATTATAGTTATGAAGTATGGAGACTTCCACGGGCATAAGGCCGTTGTCCTTGAAAACGAACATTTTCGGCTGGAATGTCTCGCCCAGGCGGGACCGCGTGTGGTGCGCCTGATCCCTCACTGGACGGGGGAAAATCTTTTCGCCGAAGTGCCTAATTTTTCCAAAAAAACTTCTGCCGGAGAATTTCAATATTTTGGTGGGCATCGTCTGTGGTATGCACCCGAGTCTATGTCCTATTCGTATATCTCTGATAGTTTTGGAATCACACTCAAAGAGATTCCGGACGGTCTTCGATTGACGGGTATGGATGAGCCCGGAACCGGCATCAGAAAAATCATCACAATTCAGGTCAGTCCCACCCGTCCCTTCGTCATCCTAAAACATAAACTTCAAAATCATGGGCCCGTTTCAGTGCGGCTCGCCCCCTGGGCGCTCACCATGATGCGTCCGCTGGGTACCGCCATCCTGCCGCAGCAACAGGGAAATGTGGACGCAGATGGCCTCCTGCCGAATCGACGCTTTGCGCTTTGGCCCTATTCCCGTTGGGATGACTCGCGCCTGAAGCTTGGTGATGAATTTATTATTGTCCGCTCAGAAAGTAATGATCAGCCGTTGAAGTTTGGATATTTCAACCCGCATGGCTGGCTTGGTTATTTATATGATGACGTGTTTTTTGTGAAGAGATTCGGTGTACGCCGCGATGCAGAATATGAAGATTATGGCTGCAACTCGGAGCTGTATACCAATCACATCTTTACTGAACTCGAAAGCCTTGGGCCTGTCATTGACTTACAGCCGCGCGAAGATATAGTCCACACTGAAACGTGGGAAGTCTATAAAGATACCGAGATTCCAAAAGATTTGTTAGGGGAAAAAACCTTGCCGGAAGTCTTGAGCAAGTAGCTCAATTCAAGGGACGGGGGTCTGACTTGCATTCGCGAAGATCGACATATCTGCCATGTAATAGGCATGTTCATAGGCTGTCCTTGCGCCGCCCTCGCCCGGGATCGGCTCAATATTTTCGTTGCCGTCTATATCGATTCCGTTGCGAATCTGGTTTGCCAACGACACAGCCTGGCGGATTTGGCCCTCCATTTCGGCGTTAAATGCGGACCCAAGAATCGTCGTCAATTGATCGCGCAGTTGCGGAGTCCATATGCCGATATTATCTGTTGCGATCTGCACATGTTTACCGTGGACTTGCATATTCTCGGTGGCGTCTCCCGCTTCAGCAGCAAAGCCCGCGTGCGAAAAAGTTCCCTGAATGTAACCTTCATTTTCCCCGTTCAATAACAGTCCGAAGCCGTCGCTCACATCATTGATCGTCCCGTCAAGATTCCAGTCTTTGTGATCAGCACTCTGATTCCCGATGATCGCATTTAACATTTCTTCAGCGCGCAGCCGAACGTTTGCTTCATCTCCAGCCTCGAACGCGGCCAGCATTGCCTCTGCTGATTCATTGATGATGGACGTAGTTGCATCCAGGCCCTGAATAAGACTGACCTGATTGGGCGTGGCGCCATATGAAAATAATAAGTGCCTTACATGCGTGAGTCCGTTGTGGGGCAGGGTAACAGAAAACGCTACATCGCTGGATGGGCTCGGGTTGTTATCCGGGTTTGGCTCAACCGTGATCTCGAGCGCGTGATACTTGCCAATCAGGTTTTGGCCATCGCCGTTCACGAAGGTCAGCGAGCCTCTGTTTTCCGCGTCAAACTTAATAGTCCCGATGCTGATGCGCTGTTCTCCTTCATCCTCAATCAGCCAGGCTTCGTATTGGCTCCCTTGTGTAGGCAGAGTCATGCTTGCGGTCGAGATCGTCACCTGATCTGCAAAGGCAGTGCCATCCTGAAAACGTAACAAACCAACTGGCTGTATATCATCTATCGGCGGAATATCAGTCGGAGAGATGGACTGACGGAACATCGAAAATCCGATAGTTGTAAGCGCGACGATTAGCAAGCCAGCACCTGCAATGGGAAGTATGCGCTTCCACGCGGGGACTGACGGCTGATTCCGTTTTTCGGAGGCCGCGGCCGCCTCACCCTGCGTTTGATCGAAGCGTCCAGATCTGGATCGTATGGATGCCGCGGATGTCTCGCGACGGATCTCTGAAGGCGCGGAAGGAAGTGACAGGCGTAACGTCTCAGATTCTGAAACCAATCCGATGGCATTTAGGTAATCTGATGCCAGTTCGCGGCAGGTCTGGTGACGCAGATCTGGATCTTTTGCGAGCACGCGTTCGATCACCTGCTGGACCGGAGGCTGGATGCCGTCAATGGGTGGTGGTTCATCGTTGATGTGTTTGAGGATCACGGTCCAGGATGTATCAGCCTCGAACGGGACGCGTCCCGCGATCAGTTCATATAAAACAATTCCCAATGAATAGATGTCACTGCGATGATCCACCTGCAAACCCTGTGCCTGCTCCGGGGACATATAAGCCGGTGTGCCACTAACCATGCCCGAGGCAGTTTGTTTGGATGAATGTGCAATGCGCACCAGGCCAAAATCTGTAATGACAGGTTCTGTGCGGGGGGTGAGAGGATCCTGCGTGGAAATTTCGCGCGCCTTATTATGCAGGATGATGTTGCCTGGCTTGATATCACGGTGAATAACTCCCTGTTCGTGTGCATAATCCAGTGCTGCTGCTAGTGCTACTAGAAGACGCGCTACCTGCATTGGCTGCAACCGTTCATTGCGCCTGAACAGGTCGCGCAGGAAAGCGGCAAGTGTGGGGCCCTTCAGGTATTCCATCACAATGTATGGATGCCCGTCGGCGGTGTCGAAGTCAAAGATCTGTACTATATTGGAATGGCGCAATGCCGCCACGACCTTGGCTTCACGCTCAAAACGCGATTGAAGCTCTGGATCTGATTCAATGTAGTTATGCATGACCTTAACTGCTACGAGTCGGTCGAGTGTGAGATGTGTACCGAGATAAACCTCTGCCATGCCCCCTTGAGCGAGCGCCTTCTCAATTCTTACTTTGCCAACGGTTTTTCCAATCCATTCGGGCATATTGGAATTATACAGCACGAATTAAGAGCGATATGGTTTGAAATGCTACGAAAATAATCTTGCCGTGGCTACTGTTTGAAAATAGCTGTCAACATTCTCGAATGTTGACAGCTATTCGATGAGTATTTTCGCCTTCGCAGGAGTTTATCCTACTTTATTTACGGGTTGAGCACCGGAAGCAGGTTGATATCACCGTCACAGACTATGAATTCGTCTGAATTGAAAACCCAGCCTTCGTTCTCGCTGCCTTCCACTCTGATCCTGATCCATGTCGCGTCTGAGGTGCGTCCCAGGGGTTCTACTTTATCGCCGCTCTTTAGGAAGGCGAAGGATGAGAAGGATGTGCTGGGTCCGGAGCGTACATTCAAGGTCAACGCATTGACATTACAGGAAAGCGATGCTTTGAATTCCTGGATCTTGATGTTGTCGAAGTGAATATGTGCGCCGGGGCTGTCTATGGTCTGCACATATAGACCAACCTCACCCGCCGCATAATCAGAGTCGCTCACCTGGCCCACAAGCTGGTCATTGATGTAAAAGAAGAAATCTGAGCCCTGTGCATCCACGCGCAGAGTATCCTCAGCATCCAGATCGTGAATGCTCTCTTCCGTGCCTTCCTCCAGGACCGTCAAAGCAGTAGAGGAACTCTTGAGCACGGTCCATTTTTTGGAGCGCGGAGAAATGGTGAAAGCGTAGTATTGGTCACCCGAGCGACGGAAGGCTGCGCCATAGTTAAAATCTCCATCCGCCGAGGTCTTGGCTGAAACGGTAAAGACTTTCAGCTCGATGGTGGCGTCGCCAAAGCTGCGTTTTTCGGGTTCGAACACGGTCGTCTTGTAATTGGGAGAGGTGATCTCCACGTGATAATATTCCGGTTCATGGTAGCCGATAAAATAATTATCAAATTTCTTTTCCGCCCACTGGGTGGCCGGATTTGCAAAATCATCCTGATATAGAATAGCCAGATCGGGTTGTGAGGGTTGCGGCGCTTCAAAATCGCGGATGGTTAAGGTATCGAAGTGAATGTGCGCGCCAGGGCTGTCTATGGTCTGCACATAAAGCCCCACTTCTCCGGTGGCGTAATCAGGATCATTGAACTCACCGACCAGTCGGTCGTTGATATGCAGGAAGAAATCTGAGCCCTGTGCATCCACGCGCAGGACATCCTCAGCGTCCAGGTCGTGAATGCTCTCTTCCGTGCCTTCCTCCAAGACCGTCAAAGCAGTAGAGGAACTCTTGAGCAGGTACCACTTCTTGGTGCGCGGAGAAATGGTAAAGGCATAGTATTGGTCACCCGAGCGGCGGAAGACCGTGCCGTAGTTGAAATCGCCTTCGGGTGCGGTTTTTGCTGAAACTGTAAAAATTTTTGCCTCAATGGTCACGTCACCGAAACTGCGTTTTTCAGGTTCGAACACCGCAGTCTTGTAATTAGGACCGGTGATCTCCACATGGTAATACTCCGGCTCATGATAGCCGATAAAATAATTGTCAAATTTCTCCTCCGTCCAACCGGTGGCGGGATTTGCGAAGTTGTCCTGATAGAGCACAGCTAGATCAGGTTGTGAAGCTGCTTCAAGTTCTTTGACGGTTAAGGTATCGAAATGGATATGTGCGCCAGGGCTGTCCACCGTCTGTGCATAAAGACCCACTTCTCCCGCGGCGTAATCAGAGTCGCTTACCTGACCTACCAACTTGTCATTGATATAGAAAGAAAAATCAGAACCCTGTGCATCCACGCGCAGGACATCTTCAGCATCCAGATCGTGAATGCTTTCTTCCGTGCCTTCTGTCAGCACCATCAGCTCGTTGGGAGAACTCTTGAGCACAGTCCATTTCTTGGTGCGCGGAGAAATGGTGAAGGCGTAGTATTGATCGCCTGAGCGACGGAAGGCTGCTCCGTAGTTGAAATCTCCATCTGCTGCAGTTTTGGCTGAGACTGTAAGGACCTTCATCTCAATGGTCGCATCGTCAAAGCTGCGTTTTTCGGGTTCGAACACTGTCGTTTTGTAATTGGAACCCGTGATCTCCACGTGATAATATTCGGGTTCGTGATAGCCGATAAAATAATTGTCAAATTTTTCTTCCGTCCACCCGGTGGCAGGATTTGTGAAATCATCCTGATAGAGCACATTTTCCTGTGAAACCGGCACGGACGTGGGTGTGGACTTAACAGCCTCCGGGCTGGGTGAAGCTTCAGGAATCAATGACGGAGTAGGCACGATCACATTGCCGGCCCCACAGCCTGTCAAGGTCAAATTGAAAATTAGTGTTAATATCGCCCACCTGGATAGGAAATTACGTTGATTGCTCATGCCATTCTTCCTTTATCGAACCTGGTCCGCTGCACAACGAAAGCCAGCATACTTTACATAGCGTATATCATCAGGCGCAACCGCCAGCCGATAAGCCAGATCCAGCACCGGCAAACCGAAGCGGCCGCCGCGCAAAACTTTGAAGCCATCTTCCACGGGGCTATAGGGTTCATCCACCCATTCCCAAATATTGCCAACCATGTCAAACACTCCGGAGAGGCTTTGGTTAAAGGCTAGTGAACCTACTTCGTATGTATCCTGATCTGGCAATGTATTCGCCTGTCCACCAGCAGTATCGTCAGTGCCCCATGGATATAACTGTGGAGCTGTGCCAGGTCCACGACCAGCCGCTTCCCATTCTGCTTCAGTCGGCAATCGCTTTTTTGCCCAGCTGCAGTAGGCTACCGCCTGTTCCCAGGTAACGCCTCGCACTGGGTTTTTCTCCCCGCCAGAAATCTGCGCCGCTGGCGCACCAGCAGCATCCATAAATAGTTGATATTGGCTGTTGATTGTTTGGAACTTGTCGATCCAGAATCCATCCAAAGAGATAGCTTTCACAGCACTATGATAATCGTCTGCTGGGGAACGGCCTACCTCATAGCTTCCAGATTTTATTTCAACCATCCCAGCTGCCTCAGGCAGATCAGCAGTTACAGGTGTAGAAGTGCTGACAGGCACTTCCGTTATTTCGGTAGCGGCACCCTCGGTGGGGTTACCGGAATTTGTCAATGTCGGTAATAATCGGAAGGCACCAATCGCCAGCACCAGCAGGCACAGGAATGAAAAAATTCCCACACCGATCCATACTGGGCTGCGCGTTGATTTCTGTTTGATGGAAGCTGGAGCAGTAGCAAGATGACTGGGCAGCGCCTCACGGATCGTTTCCGCCTGCGCTGTCATGCCAATTGCAAGGAAAAAATCAATTGCCATCTGGCGGCTGGATTGATAGCGGTCGTCCGGATCTTTCGTGAGCGCGCGATTCATCACTGCCTGCACTGCAGTTGGAACTCCTCCAATGGGCGGAGGTGGTGAGTTGATCTGCATGTAGATCACGGAGGTGGTGCTCTCGCTCTCAAATGGGACGCGGCCTGCGAGCATTTCATATAGCACGACACCCAGCGAGTATATATCTGTACGATGATCAGTTTTATCGCCGCGCGCCTGTTCAGGAGACATGTAGGCAGGCGTCCCACTTACCATGCCAGAGGCAGTTTGTGAAGCCGCATCCACGATGCGCACTAGTCCGAAATCCGTCAGGATGGCCTCCACATCATTCGTCAGAGGTTTGTCGAGCGGAATTTCATCCGCCTTGCTATGCAGCAGGATGTTGCCGGGTTTGATATCCCGATGGATGACACCTTGTTCGTGAGCATAATCGAGGGCGGCTGTCAACCCTTTGAGTAGACGCGCGACTTGATGAGGTGGAATGCGCTCGTTTTGGTCGTGCAGGCGGCGCAAATAATTAGCGAGAGTCGGCCCCTTCAAATACTCCATTACAATATATGGATGGCCGTCTGTAGTATCGAAATCAAAGATCTGTACAATGTTGGGATGGCGTAACCCCGCCACTACTCTGGCTTCGCGATGAAACCGGGAAAGCAGATCGAGATCCTGTTCGATATAACTGTGCAGGAACTTGACCGCAACTGGGCGCTCAAGAGTGAGATGTGAACCTAAATAAACCTCTGCCATGCCCCCACGCGCCAGATATTTATCAACTCGGACTTTGCCAACGGTTTTGCCGATCCATTCGGGCATAAGGAAATTATACGACAGTTATTCAGACTTATACAATCTGAAATGGAATAAAAATGAAGATGACAGGAGTTGCTCTATGAAAATTGTCGTTATCGTTTCAGCCATTGCCGAGTGGAACGGGGTGAAACCGCTATTTCCCGATTCAAAGGTTGAAAGGTTCCCATTCGGCGAAGCCTTCAACGTGACCCTTGGTAGCCCTGCCCTGAGCGAAGTCGAAGGGTGGAACTTGAAACTCTTCCACACTGGTTGGGGCAAGATCGCCTCGGCGGGAGCCATACAATATTTGATCGATACTTATTCGCCTGATCTCATCGTCAATCTTGGAACGTGCGGCGGCTTTGAAGGCTTGGTCAAACAAGGAGAAATTATTTTGGTGGATCAGACCTATGTCTACGACATTGTTGAGCTGATGGGAGATTTGGACATCGCTACCTACTACGCCTCATCCCTGGACTTGAGCTGGATCCCGGAACCTTATCCTCATCCTGCCCGACGCGGAATGATCGCCTCCGCTGATAGTGATCTGCCTCCTCAAAAAATTTCCTTCCTCAAACAAAAGGGTGCAATCGCCGCAGATTGGGAATCTGCCGCACTGGCCTGGGTTGCCCAAAGAAACAACGCGCGCTTGCTGATCCTGCGCGGCGTCAGTGACATGGTCAGCGAAGACGGTGGGGAGGCTTACAACAACATCGAAATATTCAACGAACGCGCAGCTGAGATCATGAGGAAGTTGATCGGTCAATTACCCGATTGGTTGAATGCAGTGAGATTATAAGGACAGTTCCATTAAGATGTCCTCATCATTGGTTGCGTTGGGAATTGGAATTTCGTAAAACCCAAGCCGCTTGTAAAACTGGACAGCACGTTTTTGAAATACAGGGTCTGTTTCGAGTCTCATTTTTTCGTATCCCTTTTCTCGTGCGAATGAAAGCAATTCCTTTAGCAGGAGATACCCTAATTTTTGCCCATGATATTCAGTCAGCAGCCAAAGCCTTTTGAGTTCACAGATATTCTTTTCCAGTTGGCGTATCGCACCCGTTCCGATGATCTGAGTTTCATCTTCCATCACTAAAAATATTCCGCCGTTCTCGAAATAGTTTTTCTGGATATCATCCATATCTTTGAGCTCACCGCGTGACTCATGATACGCAATCGATTCTTCCAATGCGCGCCGGTCTTTGAAGATCTCATGTGCAACGCGATAGATCACTCGTTTGGCAGCAGGCGCTTCGTCTGGTTTGATGCGGCGGATTTCGATCATCCCGAATTCTTCCTTGCACAAATAGATGGAGAAAGTGCGATCATATTTTAATTTTACTCTGCCAGCGTTATAATCATTAAGCATCCATGAATCCCCACACTGAAGAAGAAATTCAAATCCAGAAACGGAATTTTCGCAACGTCCAGATTGACGGCATTGGCGTAAGTATTTCCAATGTCTCTTCGCCGTTCCTGCCAGTTTTTCTGACACGTCTCGGAGCAACCAATTTTCAAGTGGGCTTGCTCACATCCATGCCCGGCGTCACGGGCCTGATACTTGCGCTCATCGTCGGGCGCTTTCTACAGACGCGGCGCAACATCGTTCCGTGGTATAGCCTGTCGCGTTTGCTGGTGATCCTATGTTACGCGTTGACGGGGATATTGACGCTGTTGATCGCTGAAAAGTACGTCATCATTGCCACGTTATTTATCTGGGCATTTGCCACCATCCCTCAGACTGCCCTGGCTGTTGCTTTTTCGGTGGTGATGAATGCGGTGGCCGGACCAGAAGGCCGCTATGCCTTGCTCAGCCGCCGCTGGGCGATCTTTGGAGTGACAGGTGTGGTCGGCACTTTTATCGTCACGCGTGTGATTGACTTGATCTCATTCCCGCTGAATTATGCGATCATGTTCCTGGTTTTGTCGCTGGGCGGCTTTCTCAGTTTTTATTTTTCGAGACAAATTCAGGTGCCAGATCAGGCTCCGGCTCCGCTTTCGAATAGCAAATCGCCAGTGGAGAATATCCGTAATTACATTGCACTCCTGCGGGCAAATCCGGCATTTGTCTCATTTTCGACGAAGCGCTTCGTATATTTTACTGGGCTGGTGATAAGCCTTCCGATCATGCCCTTGTACCTTGTGCGTGAGGTTCATGCAACCGACGCGCAGATCGGCGTGGTCAATATGTCGATGACCATCGTAATGCTGGCGGGTTATTATGTTTGGCCGCGCGTCTCTCGCAAACGCAGCGGACGTTTCGTTCTGCTGGCAACAACTTTTGGCATGGCATTTTATCCCGCGTTGAGCGCCGCCACCTCGCGCGTGGAATTGATCATTCTATATTCAGGAATTGCAGGCCTCTTTCAGGCTGGGCTTGACCTCGTCTTCTTCGATGAATTGATGAAAACTGTCCCTGCAGAATATAGCGCCACATTTGTGTCACTGGCACAATCCATGCAGTATCTGTCCATGATCCTGGCTCCGTTACTGGGAACGTGGATCGCGAATTACATCGGTCTGGCTGGTGCCTTATGGTTAAGCGCAGGCTTGCGGTTATTCGGATTTTTATTGTTTCTGCGGCGTGATGTGAAACATTAGGAACCTTACGCACTTTGCCACAGAGACCACCGAGCATAATGAGTTGTTCTCAAAGAACTCTGTGGCTAAGCAAGGGCTCAAAACTTAAAATGGATAAAGATCCGCCCAAAATTTTTATCGTCTTTTTCCACACGATGATACAACTTTTTGATGTGTCCTTGATTCAAAAAGCGCAGCACTTTTTTCTTGAGTTGACCGCTGCCTTTGCCGGGGATGATCTCAACCAGGTTGATCTTCTTTTCGATGGCTTCTTCCACAATCCGGTTTAACTCGGCATCAATTTGAGCGCCGCGATTGTAGATCTCGTGCAGGTCCAGTTTGAGTCTTGCCATTATTTTTTCTTTTGCTGTTCAGGCTGAAAGTCAAATGGCGGGCGTTGATTTAATTTGACCAGATTTGCGCCTGCTTCGCTGACGTGCAACATGGTCAATGAACCTGTGTTACAGCTCAGACGCTGAAAATGATCGAGCGGCAGGCCCAGGAAATGTGAAATAGCCAGTTTGATCGGGTCAGCATGGAATATGACCGCGATAATATCCTTTGGCTTATGATGCTTCTTTACAATGCGCTCCAACACACTGGCGTAGCGAGTCTGTGCTTCAGCAAACGATTCACCATCAGGAAATCGGAAACGGGACGGCGCATTTTGCACGATCTTCCAGGCCTTTGTCAGGCTTAGGACCTTCCACGATTTACCCTCCCATTTCCCCAGGTCCGTATCCATCAGGTCAGGCTCCTGAGTGATCTCCAGCTTGCGCGCCTCCGCGATCGGTGTAGCGGTTTCCATCGCCCTCTCCAGCGGACTCGAATAAATGGCGGTGATGGGAAAATCTTTCAGAGCTTCGCCCAACGCTTCTGCCTGTTTCCGTCCCTTTTCATTGAGATGAATCCCCGGAATGCGCCCCGCCATTTTGGAGGACTTTACATAATCATTTTCGCCGTGACGGATGAGAAGTAGCAAAGGCATAATAAATCTCTTTTGGGTGTGTAGTCGGTGTTCCATCTTGCCAACTGCAGTAGGGTTTTGATTCGGTTAGATCTGGTCGCTATCCATTCCGATCAACAGATCTTCGTTGAGATCATCACCTATCTGGGAGAGCGCCGATTAAACTCTGGCAAGCATTACTTCTAAATATGGAATGGGCTCGTTGTAATATTTACACAAGGATTCCCATACGGGTTGATGTGGGATCGATTCCGGATGTTTCCGTTTTACTTCCTTAAATGCATCAAATAGAGTCAACCCCTCCTCCTCTTTCAATGTGGCCGTACAAAATGCGCTGGATCTGTTGATGCCGGCTCCACATGCAACCAGGACTCGATATCCAGCTGTTCTCTGTGCTCGAATGAAAGCGACACCTTGTTCAAGTAAGTTGACTTCAAGTGGGGCAAAGTCTTCCACCGGTAGGTAAAGTGAATTGATGCCGGGCTGTTCCACTTTCTCAGCAAGCTGCAGCATGGCTTGAATGGATTTCAGGGCCAGATAGCTTTGATTCTTTGTATCGCGATAGTTTCCAATATACAGCCAGGGGCGGACTTCATCCATGGTAGTTACTTTATCTTCCGCTTCATGTCCTGGATTTGTTCTTCGCTCATGGCAGGGAGATTCTCCACCTTCGTAATTCCCAAAGCTTTTCTCTGCGCTTCGCGCCACATTTCGAGCCGCGCGGTCACCTGTGCTTCATATCCCTCCTGTGAGGGTGCGTAAAAATAGGTACCCAATAACCTCTTCGGCAAATATTGCTGTGGGGTAAAGTGACCTTCCTGGTCGTGTGGATAAACATAATCCTTGCCATGTCCCATTGCGGCCGCGTCGCGGTTACCGTCCATGAGGTGACGCGGCACAGACACTTGCCCTTCATCTTCGATCTTCTTCATGGCCTTGAAGTATGAAGTCGCGCTGTTGGATTTTGGCGCGGTGGCGAGATAAAGCGTGGCTTCGGCGATCGGATAAATTCCTTCGGGCAGGCCAATGAAATCGAATGCCTGAGCCGCTGAAGAGACCACTACAAGTGCCATAGGGTCTGCCAGGCCAATATCTTCGCCAGCCAGAATGATCAAACGGCGGATGATAAAGCGCGGGTCTTCACCTGCGTAGATCATTTTTGCAAGCCAATATAAAGCCGCGTCCGGGTCGCTGCCGCGCACAGATTTAATAAAGGCGCTGATCGTGTCGTAGTGCGCGTCGCCGTCTTTGTCATATAAAACCGCGCGGCGTTGAATCGACTCCTGTGCCACATCCAATGAGATCTGGATCACGCCATTCGGGTCCTGTGGCGTCGATTCGACCGCCAGTTCGATTGCATTTAACGCGTTGCGCGCGTCGCCGGAGGCAACTTCGATTAAATGGGAGCGGGCGTCAGAGTCCAGCCTGATGCGTTTGTTCCCATAACCGCGTTCCTTGTCTGTGAGGGCGCGGTCAATCAGGATGCCCGTCTCTTCCTGATTCAGATTCCGTAATTGGAAAACGCGCGAGCGCGAGATCAGTGCCTTGATGACTTCGAAATATGGATTCTCGGTCGTCGCGCCAATGAGAGTCACGGCTCCAGTCTCGACGTGTGGCAGGAGCGCGTCTTGTTGAGCTTTGTTCCAGCGATGGACTTCATCCACAAAAAGGATCGTGCGGATATTGTGAAGCCTGCGGCGTTCGAGCGCCTCGGCGATGATGACACGCAGGTCAGCTTTGCCAGCCAGGATGGCGGAGATGGTGACAAAGTGACTCTTGGTGGTATTGGCGATGACTTGGGCGAGGGTTGTCTTGCCAGTGCCAGGCGGCCCCCATAAAATGATGGATGAAAATAACCGATCAGACTGGATAGCGCGTCGCAGGAGTTTGCCTTCGCCCACGATATGTTCCTGGCCAATATATTCATCCAGTGTACGTGGACGCATGCGCGCAGCCAGCGGCGCTTCAGATTTCATGCGTTCCTGCATGGCATGGTCGAAGAGATCGGACATAAAGTGATTATAGCATTTTTGAATTTAGCGTTTTGTCTTGGCTCTCTCCACTCACCTGTGCCTGCGGCACTGGCGCAGGCCGCGGGTAGAAAGCCGATGAATCAAAAAGGGCGCGCGAGGCGCCCCTAAACGGGATCCGGTGTCGGCCTAGAAAGAAGCGATGGCGGTTTCCAAATCGTTGAACGTTTCCATATACATATCAAAGCCACTCATCTCAAATGCTGTTCTTATTTCAGGTGACAGGTTTAGTAATTTTAAATAGGACGACTTGTATGTACCTGCACGGATACCCTGCTTCGTCTCTTCTGTGTTGAGGTTGGGGTCGGAATGCAGGGAATGAAGTTGTTTAAAGATGTGTTGCAAGGCTCGCAGCCCGGCACTGCTAACGAATGGTGCTTGTGCAAGGTCAATAAGGATATAGCGCGCACCCTCTTTGATCAGTTTATCCGCCTGGAATTCAAATTCCTCATAGGATCCGGAATCGATGTTACCATCCACATGCAAGACTGTGACGGGGACTCGCCCATTTTCAGTTGAGACTTTAATTTCCATCTATTACTCCGATTCGATCAGATTTGACATATATCTATATTGCCACTGGATTCTTTATCCAACCGGCGCTTCGCTTTTCAGCGACACTGTGTGCCCTTAAACGAGATCAACCTGCGGCCTAGAAAGAAGCGATGGCGGTCTGCATGTCTGTATAGGTTTCGATATACATGTCAAAACCGCTCATTTCAAAAGCAGTTCTGGTTTCCTTGGATGGATTCAGCAGTTTCAGATGAGGAGATTTATAGGTGCCAGCGCTGATCCCTTTTTTTACTTCTTCGTCGCTCAGGTTGGAATCCGGGTGAACGGAGCGAAGTTTATTGAAGATTAGATGCAATGCTCGAAAGCCCGCGCTGCTGATAAAACCGGCATGTGACAGATCCACGAGAATATGGCGTGTGCCTTGATTGATCAACTCATCTGCCTTCGACTGAAAGGTTTGATATGTGGATGCATCAATGCTGCCGTGAATGTGCATTACAGTAACGGGGACTCGTCCATTTTCGGTCATTACTTCGATTTCCATATGATGCTCCTTTGTTAATTGAATGCCGATGTGACATTATTATACTTTACGCTTTGAGCCTGCATTAAGCCATCCTTCGATCTTATCTTCCTGGAGTTGATTTTGGTGTTTCAGACTGTGGAGGTGCAGGCAAAGTCGGCGGAGGAGTTGGTTGTTCTGCTGGTGGTGGCTGAGGCTGCATCTTTTCGCGGAAGCCGACCAATTTCCGTAAAATGTCAAACCAGAATGGAGCGCCTTGCATGGCCGCGAAACCGCTGACGACCAAGCCGAAAAGCTTAACCACCCAACCCCACCCATCGCCCCACGCTGGAAGATTGGACAGTTCACGACATTCGCCGACAGACCAATAGGCAGGTTTGTTGATTGCTTTCGGAGGCCATATACAGGAGGAGTTGTTTTCCAGCGGCACGGTGCTCCAACCCACAGGAATGGCGAGTCTTTCAAAGTTTTCGGTAATATTGGTGATCTCCTGTTGGTCCGCCGTTCGCTGGTTTTGCGCTTGTGCCACAATGACCGCTCGCAGGGTTGGTTCGCGCCAGAGTTGATGGGTTATGTGCAATGTGTCGATGTGGAAGATCAGGGCAATTGCCAGGCCCAGAATAAAAGCCCAGGTTTGGGCACGCGCTTTGTACCAGCCCGAGGCCTGATTCATCACAGTATCGAACCAGTTCGCAATATTCTTATGATATTTGGCGAGGGTATCCTGTAATTCTAGGCTTTCATTTTCCAGCCCTGGCAGTACACGGTCCAGGGCGCGCGCCAGCTCCGGGCTTTCCTCTTTCAGCCTTTTGACACCCGCCCGGATCTGTGCAATAGACATTGATTCGACCGGTGCCTCGCCTGACCTTCCAGCATTCATGATGACTCCCAGGAGGGCGGCGGCGAAGGTGGAGTTGGGAATATTAGTGGGTTTCTTTAAGCGTCCCTTCTTATCCATTTCGCCCAGGGCCTCGATCAATGGCTCGTTATAAAGTTCGCTCACCAGATAAGGATTCTTAAGCATATGGCCGATGGACTGTTCCAAAAAATCGGCACGCCAATTAAGCCACCTGCCGATGGTGTCCTGTGCCTGGACGGTTGCCACACTCAGTACCAGCCATGTGAAAACCAAACCAACTGCCACTTCAAGCAGAGCATCGAGTTGCATATGTTCCTCCTGATTCAACTGAATTTTTAGACGGATTTAGACGGACGGTAGCGCTAGTATATTGGCATCTTAACTTTAATACAAGCCATTCACGCGACGCGGGAAAACCTTATGCATTTGGTGTTTCTTGTAAGGCTTTTTGATGCGAGCGATTGACCACGTAAATGCCAACCAGCGCGATCGCGCCTCCGATTCCCTGCCAGATGGTGGGGATCTCGTTCAGAAGCGGAATTGCAAGGATGGCTGTGACGACAGGTTGCAGCACCATCGTCGGCGCGACGATCGAAGCTGGGAGATGTCCCAGTGCATATGCAAGCGCCATATATCCGATGAGTTGTGAAACGATGGCGCTGGCAAAGAAAATGATCCATGTCGCTCTGTCGTAACCTGTAAACGGATTCTGGAGAATACCATTGATGATGAATAAAGCGAAGCTTGCTCCAATGCCGACAAACCAAATGTGAATGACAGAGTCGAATTGCGCGCGGCTTTTTTCTGTAATGAGATAGTAGCCACCATAAAAGAAACCTGTAAATGTCGCCATTACATCTCCGACACCGAAGCGCGGATGCAGGATAAAGTCTGTTCCCATGATGAGCGCCGCACCGACCAACGTGATGGAGAGTCCGCGCCAGAAGGCCTGCGTCAATTTTTGCTTGAGGATAAGCCCGGCACCTAATGCAACCCAAAGTGGCGCGGTATTACCGAGCAGGGTTGCATTCGCGGCGGTTGTATAGGAAAGGGAAGACGTCCAGAGCGCCAGGTCACAGGCCGTGAAGATGCCAGCAAGGATCGGGAATAGAATTGACCGTGTTCGGACAGAAGAGTTTTGCCGCGCGCGCGTCAGGAAAAACGGGAACAATAAAAAAATTGAAAAGAATAAGCGATAGAAGGCGGTGATGGGTCCGGGCGCGTTTGCCCAACGCACGAACATGGCAGAAAAACTGAGCGCGAGCACACCCGCGGCCAATGCGAGATAGGCGAGTACGGATTTGTTTTGAGTCATGGATGTTTAATTGAAGCCTTTGGGCATCACATCAGCCAGCGCTTCGACTACGCCGCCAAAAAACGGCGGCTCCGCTCACCTGTGTCTGCGGCACTGGCGCAGGCAGCGCGATGGTAATTGGAATACTATTTGACTTGAAGAAGATCAAGCGTGGCGGGAAGTTCAGATAACGTGGCTAGGCTCACGTCTGGGTGGATCTGAAGCTCCTGCTCCGTTCTTTGGCCGGCCCGGCGGCTGATCCAGATCCCATATAGCCCGACTCTTTTTGCACCGCGTATATCCGCCTCCAGATTGTCGCCCACCATGGCTGCTTCAGAAGGGAGCAGATACCAGTTGGCGAGCGCCAGTTCAAAGATGCGCGGATGTGGTTTTCGATAACTGCACGCCGCTGAGGTGAGGATGAAATCAAAAAACCGCGCGATGCCAAAGCCGCGCGCCAGCTGCTGCACATCTTTGTCGTCGCCTGCATTTGAGATCAGCCCGAGACGATAACCATTCTGTTCGAGTTTCTTCAATGTTGGCAGTGCATCGTCTTCCAATAACCAGTTGGTTTGCGTTACGGCAAACAGACGGTCCAGCGCGGTGCGCAGAACTTCCTCCGAAATATCTCGGTAGCCTTTATCTATCAGTACGTCGCGCAGAACGGACGAGTAGGTTGTTTCAAGCAGATCCTTTTCCCGCTGTTTGAAGTATTCATCAAGCCTGCGACGGAATTCTATAGGGAACGTGGACAGATTGAGTTCCAGTCCCTGCGAACGCAGATAATTTGTGAGGGCCTCATCGGCTTTCGCGTTGACAGAATGCCAGGATTCGCGCTCATACATAAGCGTTCCACCCAAATCGAAGATGACTGCACGAAGGAAGTTTCGGGACATGTTAGTTGAGTCTTTATTTAATTCACAATTCAGATGTTACTATTTTGCGCTGGGTTCTGCAGTGACCGGACGGTGTGGCAAAGTGGTGACAAGGACCTTGTCCACGCGGCGGCCGTCCATGTCTATGATCTCGAATCTCAAACCGTGCCATTCGAAATGATCTGCCGTTTGCGGCACACGTCCAAGTGACACCATCACGAATCCGCTTAGTGTTTCATATTCCTCTTCGTGTGGGAGACCGGTCAGTTTAAATATCTCCTTGAACTCATCCACTTCCAACATTCCATCCAGCAGCCACGAACCGTCCTGTCTTTGCGTGGCTTGCGGTTCTTCCAACTCGATCTGCCCAACGATCTCTTCAATAATGTCATTGATGGTCAGCAACCCCTGCAGGCCGCCGAATTCGTCAATGACCAAAAGTATCTCAGTGCCTTTTTCCTTGAATATTTCAAGTGCACGTGAAGCGAACATCGTTTCAGGGATAAAGAACGCAGGCTTGAGCAGGTCTTTTAATTTGATCGGTTCATTGCCCAGACTTCGCACAAGCAGATCGCGCGCTTTGACAATTCCCAAAATCACATCCAGCGTGCCCTGGCGAACAGGGAAACGTGAAAACTCACTATTCGCTATTTTCTCACGGATTTCCTCGACCGAATCACTCACATCCAAATACACAACACCTGTGCGCGGCGTCATCAGTGAATAGACACGCTGGTCGCCAAGGCTGAACACACCCTCTACCATATCGTGTTCAGCTTCTTCAAAAACGCCAGCCTGCGTACCCTGATCGATCAGCAGTTGGATCTCCTCTTCTGTCACCGGAGGTTCCGAGCCGGGCTTGACGCCCAATGTCTTCAAAACGAAGTCCGTGATCTTTCCAAGCAGCCAGACGAATGGCGTTAATATTCTTGAAACAATGATCATAGGGCCAGCCAAGACAGATGCGATCCGCTCGGGGTTATGCAGCGCGATCCGTTTGGGAACCAATTCGCCCAAAATGATGGAAACAAATGTGATCGCAACCACCACGATTCCAAGTGCCAGCGATTCGGCGAAAGGGGCAAGTATAGGTACTCGCGTAAATAATTGGCTTAATGGCTCAGATAAAGTTACGCCACCCACCGCGCCCACCAGCACGCTCACAAGTGTGATGCCGATTTGAACGGTCGCTAGAAACAGATTGGGATTTTCCAATAGGCGCAGAGCGGTGTTTGCGCCCCGATCGCCTTCGTTGACGCGTTGTTGAAGGCGCGCCTTGCGGGATGATGCAACAGACATTTCTGACAAAACGAAAACTGCGTTGATCAGGATCACTGCGATGATAATTAGTATTTGCAAACCTATATTCATTGGAGATATTTTACACTGCTTGCTAAAGAGTTTTACACGTTGCTAATGCTCTGATGATCACCAGCAAAAAAGTTGATGTGTTTACTGACGAATTCATTTTGGGACTTCTGAAATGCTCCCGTGAAATTTTCGGCGCTTCTTATATTGTACTATGGATAATTCGCTTCCTACTGGACCTCGATGCCGGCTCCCGTTTCGACGCGTCCAATTGCCCAGGCAGCCTGATCCATTTCTCGCGCGCGCGTGAGGAACGCATCCAGTTTCTCTGGCGGCACGCCGAGCAATAAGCCCCCGCTGGTTTGCGG
>JAXIPJ010000049.1:0-6513 GCA_045402985.1 Anaerolineales bacterium | reverse complement strand
AAGAAAATTGGGCAAACCAATTTTCTTACCCTCAACCGGGCAGCATTACGCGGTCTTCAAGATTGGGTAATGCAGTATCACACTTATTGGGGTAACGATGAAGCCACCTTAGAAAACTATGCTCAATATCTGGGCAGAGATGAAGCCAATAAAAAGGAGAAATAAAATGAAAAAATTTGTATTGTTAACTTATGGATATGAAACACCCACCCCGGAAATACAAGAGGCATGGGGAAAATGGTTCGCATCGATAGGAAACAAGATGGTTGATCCCGGAAGTCCCCTCGGCCATGGAAGAGAAATCGCCCGTTCCGGAACCAGGGATCTACCAATGGGTATGGAATCATTAACCGGTTACTGCATAATTAATGCAGACAGCCTTGAGGAAGCAGAAAAAATTGCTAAAGCTTGTCCAATCATTACAAGCATAAGAATATACGAAGCAGGGTCAATGTAACGCCATCTATTAATAAAGAGGTATCCCTATCTTGGGGATACTTCTTTATAAAATAGTTTTACAGAGCTGGCAAGGCTTGTCGAAAAGTTCGAACAAAAATCTCTCTGAACAAGAAAAGATCGTCGGTGTTGTAAATTCGAGGGGGGCATTCAAGATTACATCTTTCAAGATACGTAATATCCAAAACTCACCTTACATCTGCTGCCTCAAGAATGGCGGGCTAACGGCTTGCGGCCTACCTCGCAAAGAGCGTGCGGGATACCCGTTGGTGGACAGGCGTGGACAGCGTTCATAATGCCCATAGACATGATTTGACCGCGGCATTGTTCGTTACGGTAACCTTGTAGTCAAACATCGCATTCCTTATGGGCATGTTGCTATGTGCAAATACTTCTGACATTCTTCTGTAGTCAGTGTGCGTGTGAGGCGGGACTTTGCTATATCAATCAATTTATCAATATTCAACTCATATATATGCACGACATGGTCGCGTCCCACTGAGATGATACGCGAACCATCGGGGCCGAAAGCGATTTGATAGACCGCGCCTGTGTTGCCATAAAGAGTCAGCGGCTCGGCGACCGATTCGCCCGGCTTGGGCAACTTCCAGATTTTTACTGTCCGATCTACAGATGAAGTGATTAAGCTATTGCCATCTGAACTGAACATCACCCCAAATGTAGGTCCTGTATGGCCGCTGAGAACATAGATATCAGCGCCCGTCTCGGCGTCCCATATTCGAATGGTCGAGTCATTACTGGAACTGGCGATCCACTTTCCATCCGGGCTGAATGCAATTCCGCTGCTTCGTACATCTTCGCCATGTCCACCATATTTTAGAACTTGTTTCCCGGTGGCTGTATCATAAACATAGGAGCCATCTTGTGCGGCTACGGCGATACGTTTTCCATCCGGGCTGAACGCAATTTGTTGGATTGGAGCGGTGGAAAACTCCAACAAGGTTTCTCCGGTTGCGCTGTTATGAATCCTGATCGTGCCGTCTACATCTGCATCAGCCAATAATTTTCCATCTGGACTAAAAATAACGTTCACCGCTCCAGTTTCAAATGGATCAAGCGCCATGAGTTCGTTGCCGCTCGCTACATGCATAATTCTGGTTAGATTGAAGTCATTATAGGCGAGCAGTTTTCCATCCGGACTGTACACTAAATTCCCTGCAAAGCCATTCCCCGTCCCATATTCACCCTCAAGTTGAATTATGCTCAATTGCTTGCCTGTCAGCGCATCCCATACTCTGACCGTCCCATCCCATCCTAAAGTGGCCAACTGCTGACTATCAGGGCGATATGCCACTGTCGCAACGCGGCTTGTGTGGCCTATAAGGTTCAGAGCATCATTTCCGGCAGAAGGTGAAATATCCCAAACCTTCACCGTTCCATCGCGGCTGGAAGTGTAGAGTCGTTGCCCATCCGGACTGAATTTCACGCTCAACACGCCACTTGTGTGACCAGATAAGGTAAGCAATGCCTTGCCAGTCTCTGCATCCCAAAGTCTCACAGTGCCATCTTCACTTGCGGTCGCAAGCGTTTTTCCATCGGGACTAAACGCCAGTCCATTCACATAACTTGAGTGTCCGAATAATTTGAGGAGTAAGTTGCCAGTTGTTGCATCCCAAATTTTTACTGAGGTATCGAAATCACCCGTCGCCACACGCGTCCCATCGGGACTGGATGCAATCGCTGTAACATCTGTCCCATCGCCAGGTTCACTGGAGATGAATAGTTTCTCACCAGTCGCAGTGTCCCAGACGGTGACGGGAAAACCATCACTGCCCGCATATAGAATCTTTCCATCGGGACTAAAGGAAACATACAAAGCAAAGGCCTCTTCATCGCCCAGCGTAAATAACTCTCTGCCTGTGGATGCATCCCATAGTTTTGCAGTGCCATCATCGCTGGCCGTGGCAAACATTTTTCCATCGGGGCTGATCGCTACCGTTGCGACATGGGCAGAATGACCTTCCAGATTCAAAATAGCTTTGCTGGTTCCTCTATCCCATAAGGTTGCGACCGGTGCGATGTTAGACGCCATCAATCCGTAAGGCGATGGGGCAAAGTGGGCGTGAGCAAAAAACGTGGCCGAGAGTATATGCTCGGTCACGTTTATCTTTTATTAGTGGACCGTTCCTGGGTTTTATCGGCGTGGCAACGTGGTCGAAGATGAGAAAAGAGTAGTTAGTTCTCTTCAAGCGCCAACGCAACTGCTTCTTCCAGCGACATCTTCTTTCCTTTCTCATACTCGTCCGAAAATGCGCCCTCGCCCAGTTTAGCAAGACAGGCCTTGATAGTTTTATCCATATCTGCCTGCTCGATGGGTGGACGTAGATCATTGATTTTCTCGCGCGTTTCATCTGCCAAGCCAATCAGCCGAGCGGCTTTTTGGGTATCGCCTACTGCCACACTCAAACTTGCCATGCCCTCCAGTATGTAGATGATGCCAATTTCGATATCGTCGCTTTGAAAATCATGTATGGTTTCAGAAAAAATAGCACGCGCTTCAGCTATATCTCCTTGACCTAACTTGATATAACCTAGATAGGCGCGTGACCAGAGATATTGCATGCGGTTGCCCACTTCCTGGCAAAGTTCAATGCTCTCTTGTATACTGGCGCGCGCCTGTTCATAATCGCCACGTGCAAATGCAATATGTCCATAGACTATCAGACGATTGAGAGAACTGGCTTTATTGTTCAGCTTTTGAGATAATGAAATTGATTCTGTTAGATATTGTTCCGCCAAGTGAATATTACCGTTTAACATGGCTTTGCCTGCTGCATTGTCTAAGCTGCGAGACAGACCCCACCAGTCTTTCAATTGTCGAAACAGTGGAATTGCCTTTTCAAGGTGAAAAAGAGCGCGTGGGAGATCAAGGTCGCAGTAGCCTAACATAAGAAGCGCAACAGCTTTTCTCCAAGTATCACCAAGAGATTCTGCCAGGGCCAGGGCCTGTTGAGCGAGTTCCACAGGTTGGATTGCATCCCCTAAAATAAAAATTGTACGTGCCAGAATAATCAAACCATCAATTTCACCATGTTGGTCTCCACAGGCACGATATAAGGCGAGGCATTCCTCTGCCGCAGAGCGTGCTTGCTGCCTTTGATATAGCAGCGCAAGAATTACTCCATGTACATATAATGCCTTTGCCCTCGCTCTGGGGTAGGCTCGCGATTCTGGTCTGTCCAAAAACTCTGTAAACCTTTTATTACCTTCTTGCAGATCAAAACTTTCCCAAAAGCGTATGCTGAGACCACTAGATAAAGACAACCCTGATTCGACATCTGTTTTGGCGGCCCATTCCAGTGCAGCCCGAATATTGTAGCTCTCAAGATGTAAATGCTCCAGCCACTTCAATTGTTCAGGGCCTTTTAGTGCAGATTCAGCTTGTTCGGATAGTTCCAGGAAATACCTCAGGTGTTGGATACGAATGGTGTCCTGCTCATTTGCTTCGATAAGTTTTTCGCTTGCATACTCGCGGATTGTCTCCAGCAAATGATAACGCCTCTCACGCCCCGACTCCTGATTTGCCACAACCAGAGATTTTGCCATTAGTTGAGACATCAAGTCCATCACTAGGTTTTTTTCTATTCCATTTTTACTACACACAGATTCGGCGGCTTCGATGGTCCAGCCGCCTGCGAAGACGGAGAGACGCCGCAGGAGAATCCGCTCTGAGTCAGAAAGTAGATTCCAACTCCACTCGATGGAAGCGCGGATGGTCTGCTGGCGCGGCAAAGCAGTGCGACTCCCACCTGTGAGTAAATTGAAACTTTCAGTGAGCTTCGTCGCAATTTGCTCCGTAGAAAACATGTTGATATGCGCGGCGGCTAATTCTATTGCCAGAGGAATGCCGTCGAGACGGTGGCAGATTTGAGCAACGGAAGAAGCGTTTTCCAGCGTTAGCGCAAAGTCCAATTTTGTAAGTTGAGCGCGCTCCTCAAACAAGCGCACGGATTCATATTCCCTGAAATTTTCAAGCAATTGCTCCAGATCAGGCAAACCAAGCGAGGGGACAGGATAAGCTGCTTCACCTGTGATCCCCAAAGACTCACGGCTGGTGGAAAGGATTTTCAGGTTCGGGCAATTCTTCAAGAGCTTATCGGCTAACTGGGCGCAAGCCTCGAGTACATGCTCGCAGTTATCGAGGATGAGCAGAATGGTTTTTGCGCGCAGGAAGTTGATCAGTATTTCTGTGGAGGAAGTCTTGGTTTGCGCCGCGATGCCAAAAAGTACCAGAATTGTTTGCGGCACAAGATCAGGATCATTTAGCGCTGCCAGTTCCACCAGCCAAACTCCATTGACATAATCTGCGGACACTTGTTCGCCAACCTTTATTGAAAGGCGGGTTTTGCCCACTCCGCCGGGACCCGTGAGTGTCACAAGCCGATACTTTCTGATGTGTTTGATGATATCGGCCTGCTCTTTTTCACGTCCGATGAATGTGGTCAAAGAAGCGGGCAAATTCGTTGAAGATTTAGTTACGAAAGAATCTATCGGGGAGGTAGGAAAACCTGAAAGGCCTCGTGCAAAGAGAATCCATTGCTGGCGCTCAAACTCAGAGATACCAAGTTTCTCTAAAAGAATTTGCGCCAGTTCTTTAGAGGGTTTGAGCGTTTCGTTTTCGATTCGGCGCAGGGTAATTTCAGCGCAACCAACCTGATTGGCCAGAACCTGCCGAGTTAGGTCCAGTGCGCGGCGTTGTTTTCGAAGCCATTCGCCAAAGGAGATTGCCTCCGTCATGGCATCGTCGTTTGTATCAGAAATGGTATCACTTTTCGCATTATGGGGAATCCTGCATTCTGGTTCAATTATACAAACATTCAATCAAAACCCAAAGGAGAAAATAATGAACACACGTAATTTGCTTGTTTCAGTATTGGTGCTCGTAAGTATATTGCTCTCGGCTTGTGCGCCAGCGGCAACACAAGCGCCAACTGTCATCCCGCCGACTACAGCACCAACTGTTGCTCCTGCTCAAGAGCAGACAACATTCTCATCGTCAAAGTTCGAAATTCCTATGACCCTAACCTACGGATCAGATTGGTATCTTCTAGATGAGTATTCCGATCTGTTTACACTAAAGATCAAAGGCACAGGCTTTAGTTGGGAGCTGGGATTCAATCTTGTCACCGATGCACAAATCGCCGATCCCAACAGCTCGGCTACCATACGCTGGCCTGACGATTTTGCCGCCTATCTACAATCAAACCAATATTTCGAGGCTGGGCAACCCATGCCGGTCACCGTTGGAGGAGTTAAGGGCATTCAGATTGATGCCCTTGTAAAAAACATTGGGCAGAAGAGGACTTTCATTGCTCTTAAGAGCACTGACTGGCTCTACCTCGATGTGACAGAGAAGTGGCGCTTCATCATGCTGGATGACATTAATGGCCAGCGCTTACTTATCACAATGAATGCGCCGCCCGACGGATTTTCAAAGGCAGCCGAACTGGAGCAGAAAGTCCTAGATACGGTCGTGTTTGCAAAATAACGAACCCAGACTTCCGAAGTCTCGAAGACTTCGGAAGTCTACATGAATGGAGAAAAAAATGAACACACGTAAATTGTTTGCCTCAGTATTGATGCTCGTAAGTGTATTGCTCTCGGCTTGCGCGTCTGCGGTGGCAACGCCTCTTGCCCCGACTGCCATCCCACCGACTGTAGCCCCAACTACTGCCTCTACACAAGAAGGGCTGACGACATTCTCGCCCAAGACGTTCGATCTGCCCATCACTCTAAGCTATGGTCCTGAATGGCGCGTTGCCGAAGAATATTCCGATGTGTTCACGCTAAGTTACATAGGACACGATGCTGGAGTATCTTTCATGAATGTGAAAAATACAAAGTACGCTGACGGCATTGCTTTTCCTGACGACTTTGTCACCTGGATTCAATCGCCTGATAGTTTGTTTCAGGTTGAGGATTCCAAGCCAGTCCTCGTTGGTGGATATCAAGGAATCCAAATCAATGCTACCGCCGCCTGTGGTAATACAAAGAACTGGATCATGCTTTCAGGTACTGGCTGGAGATGCCCGGGGG
>JAXIPJ010000221.1:0-3075 GCA_045402985.1 Anaerolineales bacterium | reverse complement strand
CACGCCCGCATGTGTGGCGACCTCCACTTGCCACGACTGGCGCCTGGCGGCGGAGCGAGCCGGCACGACTGTCCTGGGCGTAGCCAACGCCAGTGGCTGGGACCTGCCGCTGATCTTCGTCGAGGGCATCGGCATGTATCCGGCGGACGGTGGGGATCCTGTCAACGGACCCTACGACGGTACCTGGTGGGGCGGTGATCTGCAAGGCGTGAACGGCAACAGCACCAATCCCGGCGCGCCGGTGCTGCTCAACAAAGGCGGCAACGCCTCCGCGCTGGGCCCGGCCGTCAACGACAAGGTCGTGTACTCTGCGCACGACTACGGGCCTTCTCTGTTCGTGCAGTCGTGGTTCAACGCCTCCACCTGCTATGAGAGCGGCTGCAGCGCCTCCAGCCTGTCGGACGTCTGGGTGAAGTTCTGGGCGCATCTCAACCTGGCAGGCGGAGTGAATCCTCAGTTCGACGGCGGAGCCTATCCGTGGGGTAACACCGGTCATTCGGCAATCACAACCGCTCCGATGTGGCTCGGCGAGTTCGGCACGTCCAACAGCGCCGCCGACCTCTATTCCACGACCCCCGGATCGCAGGGCCAATGGTTCACCGACCTGGAGAACTTCGTCCAGAGCAGCTATAACCGGACGGCCACGAACGATCCGGGCTACGCGCTGACCTCGATCCAGTGGACCTATTGGGCGATCAACGCAAACGATTCGGCGCATGCCATCCTGAGCAGCGACTGGGCGTCCCTGGCCAACCCGGACAAGATTTTTATGCACCTGTGTTCGATCGAGCGAGCGCCGATCGGCGTGACGTGCACAGGCACATTGCCGGCGCCGTACTGAGCGGCGGGAACTGGTCTCTGCTCGGCGTGGGCCTCCCCACTCCGCCGAATAACGACCGCCGCAGGTCCCTGTAGGGAATGGTCTCCCACGCCTTATCGCATGGGTTGAGAACTGGGGTCGTCGCCCGGCGTGTATGACGCCACGGATGACATGGATTCTCGCGGAAGAACAGCATAGAACATCCGCGTTTATCTGGGGGGTCCATGTACAAAGCTGAGACAAACTCACATGAGAAACTAACATCGAACCAGGGTCCGGCAAAATTTCCGGACCCTGGTTCGCCTTTGTGTCGGGCGCTGCCGGCGGCGAAGGTCAGGAGACCTTGCGCCATCGAGAGCGGAGAAAACCCCGTCCGCTTCACGTTTTGTTGGGCGGCCTTTTGTCCGGAACTCCAGTCTCATCGCAACGTTGACAAGAATGACACTTATGGGAAGCTGAGAGTCGAAATCACTTGAAGAACAACTTCTCGACTCTCGGCGGTTGTATCATTAGTATAGACAAACCCTGTAAAGTTGGTATCTCCGATAGGTTGACCCGCCAAACTCCATAGGTCTGTTCCATCCTCCCTTTGAGCATGACAGGCAGGCCAGTTCCCTTGTGCTACAGCCATCGGCTGATAGCCTTCGGGACAGGCTCCGCCTAGCCCAGTTCCCCAGACCAACTCCATCCCGCCTTCTGGGCCTTGCAAGGCGATATGATGCCTTTGACCTTCATTCTCATCAGGCAAGTCCTGCTCTTGCCAATTGGCAGGATACTGTATGCTAAAACCAACCTCTGCATTCGTGTACGTTTTCCAGGATGCATCCACCTCTGAGGAAGGTGCTTGTGTGGCACTAACTGTTGGCGTAGGAGAGGGGGATTGTGTATTCTGTGCAAACGAATTGCACGACGCCAGCACCATTACAAAGATAAGGTACATGGATCGTTTTCTCACTTTACTCACTTTAATACTCCTTAAGATATGTCTTTGGACTAAGCTGCCCAACGGTTTGCGTTAGTGGTGGCTGGGCGGGCGTGGACTCTGTTTGGGAGCAGGAAAAACTCGAAGCCAGCCTGCCCTGATGGGCTGTCCAGGGAAAAATGCTTGCCTGCACCCTGCCGCAGGCACAGGTGAAAATCGCGCAGACTCCCAGCCGCCCGAAGGGGACTGCACGCTGTGTTAGCCCGCCACTCTGTCTCAGGGTGATTCAAAGGGAAGGCTAGGAATCTTTGCGCGAATTTCATTCTGTAGCTGTTCGTAACCCTGCCACATTTTCCCAAGAGGTATTCTTTTCTGGTAGGCAGGGAAAAGGATATGAGTGAGTTGGAGTTTATAGGCAAGTCCAAACCACTTTGTATAGATAATGGTTGGAGCGTCCAAGAGAAGGTAATATTGCAAGCCAAGCATTGCGAAAAAGACATTGCGCTTCAAAGATTTGATCTGAGACCACGTTGCCACAATTGAGAATTCAGGTCGCCTATATTCTATACCCGTCTCAGACATAATGACGCAAGTATCAGTAAGAGCATAATAATATGCTGTGGAGTAAACGGCAACGGGGATGAAAATAATGAGGAATGGCGCGAATGAGGGGTCTCGATATATGTCATACAGAATCCATAAACCCCAAAGAGCGAACATTCCCGCAATAACATGTGACATAAAGCGCGCGAACCGCCGCCCCCTTGAATAATAAATTCTTTGAGTTGGCTTAATGTTTATATCGGAGTTTGAGTTCATACATGTACCAACGGAAATGAATCCAATATCTCTGGAACGGCGGGCTAACGGTGTGCGGCCTGCCCCAGCGTACTTTGCTGGGGTACCCGCTGGTGGGCGGGACGAGAGAACGCCATTTTGCCGGAACCCACTCCAAGCCACGCAAAGTGCTTGAAAACGCGCCGACTCCCACGAGTCGGGTAGTATCATGAAAAGAGGACATGGCAGATCGATGTCGGGTAGGTCCAGCAGAGACCGTCGTGCAGCAGGATCGCCATGTCCGTCAGTCGTTTAGCCCGAACAGTTGAAGGGTCTTGCAGACCGAATACTAGCGCGGGCATACTCTCATTATATGGAGAGGAGGAGAAAATGGCAACTAGTAGTGGAATGTATGTTGGGATCGATGTGTCGAAGGACAGGCTGGATGTGGCAGTGTTGGGGGAGAGACAGGAAAAGCAGGTGGACAACACTTCTCAAGGGATTGCGCAGCTGGTGAAATGGATGCAAGAATTGCAACCTGAGCTCATCGTGGTGG
>JAXIPJ010000153.1:0-1532 GCA_045402985.1 Anaerolineales bacterium | reverse complement strand
TCACGCAGGGGGATCTGGTTAAGATGTTTGCGGAAGAAGCAGGTGTTGAGCCAAACATAAGCAGTATGGGCAGGCTTATGATGACGATCGGCGGATTTTTCATCCCCGAGGCAAAAGAAACAGTGGAGATGATGTATGAGTTTGATCAACCATTTATTGTTGATTCAAGTAAATTCGAGAGAACATTTGGCATGAAAGCCACGCCTATGCGTGATGCAATCACAGAGACGGTTGCCTGGTATAAGAGTCATCCGGAAAAACATTAGAATGAATTGAGGATTACCACGGCGTTAATGTTGGGACAGGTTGACAGCCTGTCCCTTTTATATTTAATCCTTACATTCGACCCTTACCAACTTTCAGGTGTACATGTATCATTCCATCCATGCCACATAAAAAAGCCGAACATGGGGACTTGATGCAAAATCGCGCCTCACTAACGCGCTTTGCATGGCTATCCATTGGAGCGGCACTCGCGACCATAGTGCTCAAAACGGGTGCATATTTACTTACAAACTCCGTGGGCCTTTTATCTGACGCGATTGAATCGCTTGTTAATTTGGCTGGCGCGGTGATGGCATTGATCATGCTGACCATCGCGGCGCGTCCGGCTGATGAAAGCCACGTGTATGGTCACAGCAAAGCGGAATACTTCGCCAGTTTCATTGAAGGTCTGCTTATTCTTGGCGCCTCAGCAGGAATTATCATCGCCGCTGTTCAAAGGCTGCGTAACCCGCATCCGCTGGAACAATTGGGGCTAGGCCTGGGCGTCTCTATCGCCGCCTCAGTGATCAACTTTATCGTCGCGCGCAGATTGATGGGCGAAGGCAGGAAGCGGAACTCCATTACCCTTGAAGCGGATGGGCAGCACTTAATGACCGACGTGTGGACCTCTGCCGGCGTCGTTGCAGCCATCGGTATCGTCTGGTTCACAGGCTGGACTATTCTCGACCCGATGATCGCCATCGTCGTCGCGGGCAATATCATTTGGACGGGTTTTCAACTTGTGAACAGATCCGTTGCGGGCCTGATGGACGCGGCATTGCCTGAAAATGAACAAAAGTTAATTCAAGCAGTGACAGAAAAATATCGTACAGAAGGCGTGACCTTCCACGCGTTACGCACGCGGCAGGCGGCGGCGCGGCGATTCATTTCTGTGCATATGCTTGTGCCTGGTGATTGGACCGTCCATGATGCACATCACATTGCAGAAAATTTCGAATCAGACGTCCGCGCGGCGTTGGGAGGCGTAGTCACTGTTTTCACACACCTTGAACCCGCTGAAGATGAACTCTCCATGGAAGATATATTTTTGGATCGGAAACAATAAACAACCAGATCCCGGCTATGTCTTCGCCGCCGAGGACGGCAGCTTGAGCAAAAGGAAATAATAAACAAATGACCGATCATTTTGAAATTCTTATCAAGAACGCGAGATTGCGCCGCAATTCAGAATCACTCTTTGATATTGGCATCGCAAACGGACGCGTCGTATCTCTCGAAGAAAACCTGGTTGGAGATGCAAAGCAGGT
>JAXIPJ010000304.1:0-2555 GCA_045402985.1 Anaerolineales bacterium | reverse complement strand
GAGCGAGCGCAGGATCGGGCTTGTTCTGGGTGAACTCGGCGGACTGCCAGATGGGTTTGTGCTGGCAACCAAGGTGGACCGCGATGCCATAACCGGCGACTTTAGCGGCGAACAGACGCGCCGCTCGGTCGAACGCAGCCTGAAGTTGCTCGACCTCGACCAGCTTCAAATTGTCTTTTTGCACGACCCCGAAGTCACAACGTTCGAGAACATTATGCAACCCGGCGGCGCAGTGGAAGTGATGTTGCGTTATAAGGAGCAGGGTGTCATCGGGCATATTGGCGTGGCGGGCGGCCCCATTGACTTGATGATGCGCTATATAGAGACGGGCGCGTTTGAAGCAGTGTTGACACACAATCGTTACACGTTGTTGAACCGCGCCGCAGAATCGTTGCTCCAACTTGCAACACAACGCCGAATGGCAATCCTCAATGCTGCGCCCTACGGTGGCGGAATTTTGTCACGCGGCCCCGAAAATTTTCCGCGTTATGCTTATCGCGACGCGGACGATGTGACGCTTCAACGCGCCCAGCAAATGCAAGCGATCTGCGACGAGTATGATGTTCCCCTAGCCGCGGCCGCGCTTCAGTTTTCCATGCGCGATCAGCGTATCACGTCCACGGTCGCAGGAATGACGCGCCCTGAACGAATCGCTCAAACGCTCGATCTCGCGTGCCATCCGATCCCCGAAGAGATGTGGGAGAGGCTGGAAGCGGTGGGGAGTGAGACAAAGGATTTGTAATACTTATCTTTTTAAAAGGACAATCATATGAAAATCACCCATGTAAAACCTATTCTTACCGCACCGGATGGCATTGCCCTTGTCATCGTAAAAGTTGAAACTGACCAGCCCGGTCTTTATGGGGTTGGCTGCGCTACGTTTACCCAACGCCCAACCCTGGTTGCAAAAGCAGTGGAGGAGTATCTTGCTCCGTTGTTAAAGGGACGTGACCCGGCAAACATAGAAGACCTTTGGCACATGATGTATGTCAATTCATATTGGCGTAATGGACCAGTACTGAACAACGCCATCAGTGGCGTGGACGAGGCGTTATGGGACATCAAAGGTAAAGTCGCGAACATGCCTGTCTATGATCTGCTGGGCGGCAAGTGCCGCGATGCTGCAATGGTCTACCGTCATGCCGATGGACGCGAGCCGAAGGAGGTGCTGGATAACGTTCTCAAATATCAAGCGGAAGGCGCGCTGGCAGTACGCCTGCAAATGGGTGGTTATGGCGGACGCGTGAAAGACTTGAACAAGAAGAACACTCGGCCCAGTAAAAAAGCCCCGCAAGCTACACACCGTATGAAGACCATGGATAATATTCAGAGCAACTTCCCCGGTGCGTATTATGACCCGGATTGGTATGCGCGTTCCATCCCGCCGTTGTTTGAGTATGTTCGCAGTAAGATTGGCTACGATCTATTTTTGCTGCATGATATTCATGAAAGACTTACACCCATTGATGCTATTCGTATGGCGAAGGCTTTGGAACCATATCGTTTGTTCTTCCTCGAAGACCCGCTCGCACCGGACCAGATCGAGTGGTTCCGTCGCTTGCGGGCCCAGAGCGCCACACCCATTGCGATGGGCGAATTACATAATAACCCATTGGAGTGGCGGACTCTCATTGCCGAACAGTTGATCGACTTCATCCGCGCACACATCTCTCAGTTGGGCGGAATTACACCAGCGCGCAAACTTGCATCCCTGTGTGAAGCGTTTGGTGTACGTACAGCCTGGCATGGACCAGGTGATACATCGCCGGTGGGTCATGCGGCAAACCTTCATCTTGATTTGGCTTGCCATAATTTTGGTGTTCAGGAAATGATCTATTTTGGTGAGCCACTAAAGGAAGTTTTCCCTGGTATCCCAGAATTGCACAATGGCTATTTGTGGCCGAATGATAAGCCTGGTCTCGGTATTGACATCGATGAAAAGAAAGCAGCAAAGTATCCGATCAGTATTCCGCCAATTGAGTGGACCCAAAGCCGCTGGCCCGATGGCACGATCTGGACACCCTAATCAGAGGTATTAATTTCCCGCCAAAATAAATTTCCTCGCGGGATACATACATATCCCGCGAGGAAATAAAATTGGATGTTTCACTGAGGTGGAAGTAACGCCTGCACCAATTCTTCGCGCCACTGGCTGGTTGTCAAATCGTACAAACCAAACCCAGAGCAGAATTCCCAGTAACTCCAACTAAAATTTCTGGCTTCCGCCTCGCGCGCCATAAAAGCCGTCCAGCGCACTCGCGAGTCCATATCTGCTTTGCTATATGCGCCAAATTCGCCCATGAAAATGGGACGTTGGTTGTCTTTCGCCCATTGCTCTACTATTTTAAAGTCGAATTGCAACACTTGCTTTTCCGCGCTGGAACCTTTCCATTCGGTTCCGAGCCAACCTTCGGCCCCTTGTACCCACTCGGCACCTTGATGGGTGAACTGGAAGGGATTGTAGTAATGAAAGGTAACGATGATATGTCTATCATCAGCGGGCAGTGCCAACTCATCCAATGCTTGCACACCGTTCCATTCGGCTGGTCCGATCA
>JAXIPJ010000180.1:0-2698 GCA_045402985.1 Anaerolineales bacterium | reverse complement strand
AAGGTTGCCGGTAAATTCGAACGGGGTTGTTGGGGTAGTGCTGGTGTTGAGACGCGCCAGGGGGCTTCTTCGTCCCCCAGGCTGGGAGCTGATCTCCAGTCGCCACGCGCGAATCGTAAAAAGGCCGGTCTTTCAGTTGGGGGGATCTTGAAGATTTCAGCCAGCAACTCGGCGATCTGCGCGGAGGGATGCCGTTCTTCATCTTCAAGTTTACGAATCATTGACACGGAACACCCGACGCGATCAGCCAGCGCTTCGCGAGTGAGATCGAGCGCCTTTCTCTTGAGCCTGAGCCAGTAGCCAAACGAATGTTGTTCCAGCATCGATTTCTAAATTAACAGTATTACTTCGGATTATGAATAAGTGACACTTTTTGTGACATTTTTTGCCACCAAACCGGATGGGCGATTTGCTACAGTATGGACATCGTAGAGACCAACTCGGGTTTCTGAAAATATTATAACTTGTTGAACCATAAAGGAGATCAAAATGTATACCAATCGTTTTTTTAGTCTGCTCGTTGCCATTTCCCTGTTAGCTGTCACTGTTCTGGTGGTCCGGAATGCTAACGCTACCGCATCCCTCGTGGCCAATGTGGACTCTGCCACCCGTTCTTACACCGCGTGGGCTAAGGCAGCCGAAGCGGAAGCCAGCACGGTGGATTCGGCTACCCGCTCTTATATCGCGCAAGCGAAAGCGGTGACCTGCGGTGTGGATGCTACCTACGGCCTTGACCTTGACTCCGCGACCCGGGCTTACATCGCTTGGGCGAAGTCGCTGGAGACCAGAAAGTCATGCCAGTAGTTGTTTCTCCATTCCCTGTGTGGAGCAGTCGGGTAAGGGGCAAAAACCCGACCGTCCCACTGCCCACCATTACTTCTTGCCCTACCTAAACAACGCCACCAGTCCTTGAGCCAACTACAAACGCTGA
The DNA here is from genome assembly GCA_045402985.1 of Anaerolineales bacterium. Lineage (GTDB taxonomy): Bacteria > Chloroflexota > Anaerolineae > Anaerolineales > Villigracilaceae > Defluviilinea. Next base: position 1,767 of record JAXIPJ010000180.1, on the reverse strand, counting down.
GCTGCCGTTAGTTGGAATATCCACCCTTATCCTTGGGATAGGGGTGGATTCTTCATAGCCATCGTCGCAAGACGAAATGGGTGCAGGGCACAGTGTGATGGACGATATGTTCACGTATCTCCTGACTGGCGCAGAGTCCGGCGGCAGCAACTTTACACTAATCGCTGATGTAGGCCCCTATGGGGGACCTCCTCCACTTATTTGATCTTCACTAAGTACTCATACTCCATACACAATTTAACTAACGGTAAGACTTATTTTGGGTTGCGGCAGGGGATATCACTAGCAGAAGTGCTTATAACAACAAGAAGGACCAATCGATTGTCCGCCGCGATGGGTGAAGTATATCCACCTATGCTTTACATTGAAGTCTGGGTATACTACCCAAGGGAAGTGTTATGTGATTCAGCGATGAAACTTATGATCATCTTCTTTTTGTGATCAACTCACCCTCATTTTGACGATCGCAATTTTTACCGCTTGTCTCATCAATAATTAAACTCTGGATTGCAATTTGTAGGTTAGAGCTCAAATTCTAGGTTTAAATCTTTATGCGGCACTCTGTAAGTGAAAAGGTTGGCGCAATGCCCGAATTGACAATCGATTTCCAATCCTTGCCGGAAGAATATCAGCATGTCCTTCGGCTGGCGCAGGATCAATATCAGATCACCGTCGCGCCACTGCAGTTATTGGTTGGGGGGTGGTCGGGCGCAGTCGTCTATCTGGTCAGCGTTTCGGCAAACGAACCCAAACGCGTCGAGCATTGCATCCTCAAACTGGATCGCAAAGGCAAAAACGCCAGGTCCGATGAAATCACGCGGCATAACACGGTGATGAGCAACTCCACGCCTGCGTTTGCCCGCGCACACATTGCCGAACTTGTGTTTGACCGGGTCGAACATGAGGGTACCATCGCAATCTTTTATCGTATTGCCGGTCAATCCCTGCTCAAGTATCTGCCCTTATCGAAATACGAACGGCAAAGTCAACTCAAAACCCTTTTTACCCAAACCAATACTGTTCTGTTGAATGAGTGGAATGGCAATCCCACATTCGAACAAGCCGTTCATCCACAAAAAGTATTGCATACTTGGCTCGGCTTTCGGCTGGAGGCTGGCGGCAACACGGAACGTTTTCTGCAGGAGACCCGCGGGGTGAATCCAGATGTCGCAGGCTTGCTCATCAATGGACGCGTTTTCCCAAATCCATTACTTTATGCGCGCAAGCCTGAAGCATGGGGAAAGGCGCGCGCAATTGATGTGGCGACCGGATTCATCCACGGTGACTTGAACACCAATAACATCCTGGTTAAATTTGCGGACGATAAAGAATCGCTTGCGGGCTATTATCTGATCGATTTTGCGCTGTTCAAAGAAGACATGCCATTGTTGTATGACCAGCGCTATTTGGAAATGTCGTACCTGATGCAGGCCATGTTGCAGGTCTCTTTTGCGAAGTGTGTCAACTTTCTCACATTGTTAGCCGTGGCGGATATGCCGGACCCTCACAGGGTGCCCATCGAGATGTCCGGTGTGAGTGAAGTGATCGGGTCTGCTCGAGGTGCATTTGCGGCATGGGTGGAAGCAAATCATCCCAGTCTACATGATGATCTATGGGGACAATACTGGCTGGCCGGGGTCGCTGCAGGATTGGCATATTGTCCCCATAGATCATCATGTAGACTGGGATGATTTGCTTCCACCCATGCCGCAAATGCACCTCGAGCAGACCCGATCACTTCACTCACACCGGACATCTCGATGGGCA
>JAXIPJ010000259.1:0-7230 GCA_045402985.1 Anaerolineales bacterium | reverse complement strand
GCCCGCGAGATGCACATTGCCTGGGGGAATCCATGTCAGAATTCGTATCATACGTATCATTTAGATGCTTGAGGGGAAAGGCTAAGAATTAGAGATTAGAGATTGGAGACTGTTGATGAGGCAGTCTCTTTTGATTAAGGCATCATCCCATCAATGGGGGCGCGGGTCGTAAACAAAAAGACACCATCAACTTGGTGTCTCACTTGGGCCCCCACGTGGATCTGTTCCGAACCCCACCCTTCCCTAGTATCAGGGGAAAATACAATACAAAAGGATTACCTTTTCAAGAATCTAATTGAAACTCGGGGAATCGTCAAGTAATTCTAATGCTCCTTATTTGTTCAAAACACAATCCGATTAGAAATTTTTTAGTTTACTAATGAAAATCCCAAATGCACACAACCCAGCGCCATCTTAGCGCTGGGTTGCTTTTTACATGAGATTATCTTCACGAAAATCTAAGGAGTCTGATCAGAATCCCTTGGACTTTAGCCAGGTCAGACAATATTCGGCAATTTCTTTCCATCCGCTGTCTATGGTCAATGAGTGGCCGCGTTTCGAAAACTCCTTGTATTCTGTGACTGCCTTCGAATTCCGGTACGTTTTGAGGGCGCTCTTTACAAGCACGGGTGGTACGGTGTGGTCATCCGCGCCCGCGACAAGCAGCAAAGGTCCGCGGGTTCCGTTCGCCACATTGACCTTTGTTGCTGAGTTGGGGTTGAACGTTGCAGTAGCGGCTTGGAATATTGGTCGCCCGGGTCCAGGTATGGCATACATTGAGTAGAGTTCCCCGGCTTCCTTTTCTGAGACGGCATTTGTGAAACCATAGCGGAACTGTGGCTCGGTCAGAGATACTGCCCGCCCAAAATTGAACGGATTCCCTAGTACCGGAAACCCGGATTTGAGAACAGAGAGTGGTAACTCTGGTACGCCTTTGATTGGAGCAGGGTCAATTGCAATGGCGGCGGAGGCAAGGTTCTGTCCAAGCAAGTTTTGCGCAAGCAGGCCGCCGAAGGAGTGGCCAATGATGATGGGCTTCTTTCCGAATGCTTTCATTTGTGTGGCAATATGGTTAGCGATTTCGGTAACGCCATAGCCGGAGACGGCATCAGCATTTCTGCGGGTTGCCTCAGCGGTTTCCGAATCGCCTGGCCAGCTCACAGCAACCGCCTCGTAGCCATTGGCGCGGAAGAACTCTATCCATTTGTTCCAAGACTCTGCATGAAGCCAAAGGCCATGGACGAAAACGATCGGATTCTTGGTGGAATTGTTAGTTGACATTTCATTTCTCCTTATTCTAATTTGGGTGTGGTTCCGGGGAGGAGGATTTCACCTCCTTGTATGACCACTGAACTTTGACGGCCGTGTAGCACCTCTGGTTCACATGTGTTGAGAAATTCTGGTCCTTTTGCGCTTCAAACATAGAATCCTTCACGCAACCAGGCAGTGGCTAGGGCCATCGCACCACGCGTCGCAGCTGTATTTTCCAGAACGTTCAACATGACAAAATCATGGATGATCCCTTGGAATCGGACTGCGGTAACACGCACCCCTGCCTCCCTCAGCTTATTGGCATAAGCCTCGCCCTCTTCACGTAACACATCTGCCTCGGCGGTGATAATAAGCGCCGGAGGGAGTCCCTTAAGCTGCTCGGTGCTGGCCCGCAGCGGCGAAGCGGTGATCTCATTCCGTTCACCCGGGTTCGTCGTATACTGATCCCAAAACCACATCATCCCATCGCGGCGCAGGTGGTAGCCTTCGGCGAATTGGTGATAAGATTCAGTGTCGAAAGACGCGTCAGTAACTGGGTAGAACAGTAACTGGCTCTGAATGGCTGGTCCGCCGCGCTCCTTAGCTAACAGTGTAACTGCAGCTGTCATATTGCCTCCAACGTTGTCGCCAGCGATTGCGAGGTGTTCTGGATCTATGCCATACTCCTCTCCATGCTCGGCGACCCACTTCACCACCGAGAAGCTCTGCTCGATGGCGGTTGGGTATTTGGCTTCGGGGGAAAGACTGTAATCAGGAAAGACCAGTGCGGCCTCGGCTCCGATCGCGAGTTCTCGAATCAACCGGTCATGCGTATGCTTGTTGCCGAACACCCACCCGGCGCCGTGAATGTACACGATCACCGGAAGCACTGCCGGGGCGTTCTGCGGCCGCAGAATATGAATAGAGACATCGGCGCTTTGGCCGTTTTTGATGGTGAGATCCTGAATATCGACCAGGAGCTGGCTCACAGGGTTGGCTTGCGCTTCATCGAGGGCAGCCCGTCCCTTTTCGGGACCCAGGTTGAACAAAAAAGGTGGTTCTCCTGCCGCCTCTGCGAATGCCTGGGCCTCGGGCTCTAACTGGATTTTGGTTGTCATTTAGCTGGCTCTCTCAAGATGTGCTATTTTCTGAAGTCAGGAGTGCAGCAACACTTCTGACTTCAGAAATTTCGGAATGACTTAATTCCGGGCTACCGCGCCGCCTGCTCGATGAGATCAGCCACCTGCTTCGGATGGGAAACCATTGCAACATGGCTGGATGCGATTTCCACGGTGACTGCTCCCATCCGCTGGGCGAAAAAGCGCTCGGCATCGGGCGGGATCGCTTGATCGTTGGTAGCGACCATATACCACGAGGGCAGTGTCTTCCAGGCGGGTGTACCCATCACCTCACCGAGGGCGCTTACATGTAGAGGCTGCTGCACTGCATACATGACGTTGGCTTTCTCCCGATCAACATCCGCCGCAAAGTAATTCACAAAATCTGACTGGGGGATCCAGGCGAAGCCCTGTGCATCGATGCGCAGGTGCGCCAGTGCCGGAGTCGGCGGCCCCTGTCCAAGCAGCGCCCCGATCGATTCCCCTTCGTCAAGCCCAAAAGCTGCAATGTACACTAAGCCGACAACGTTGGGCGCGTCCGTGCCGAGTGCGGTCATGATCTGGCCTCCATAAGAGTGCCCGGCGACGATGGTGGGACCATCCTGGATCGTCAGCACCTGCCGAAGCCGGGCAACGTCAGCAGCCAGCGATGTCAGAGGAAACTGTGGCGCAGTCACGTTATAACCTGCTTTCTGGAGGCGCTGGATGACACCGCTCCAACTGGAACCATCTGCCCACGCGCCGTGTAACAGGACAATGTTTGGTTTATTTGAATTGCTTTTTTTTGATGCCATAGCGCCCACGCTTCCGACTGATCCAACAACGAAGGCTATGGCGAGAGCGAAGATGATGCCACGCTGGATTGAGGGCCAGATTTTCAGTTCGTTCGATTTGTTCTGTTTCATAACGTATCTCCTTTATTTTCTAAATATGTAGATATGGCATTCATGGTTGACATATAAATCATTGATATTTAGTACTATAATTCTCCACATGTTTAAAGTCACCGTACAACACGTGACATTTCACTTCATATCACTTCACAGTTTTCAATTCACTGGTTTGGCGAGTCACGCAGAAAGGTAATGCCGTGAAGGGCATCTCGTATCGCGATCGAGACTATGCATTTGGGGAAACCATGTTGGCTTTGCGTGCCAAAATTGGGCTAACTCAAGCTGGGTTGGCTAATTTACTTGGCGTTTCACGCCGCGCGGTAGCTGACTGGGAGGCGGGAAACAGTTATCCCAAGGCTGAACACCTCAAACTGCTCATTGCTCTGGGGATAGAGCAACACGCCTTTAGCGCAGGGCACGAGGTAGAGGAGGTTCATCTGCTCTGGCACGCGTCTCACCAGAAAGTCTTGCTCGATGAAGTGTGGCTTAGCGGGCTGATGCCTCCCATGGAATCTCCTGTCACAGCCCATCCGCCGGGAAGACCGCACGTAGATTGGGGTGACGCGCTTGCCGTCCCAACCTTTTATGGGCGTAACTGGGAACTGAACCTGCTGTTGGAATGGGTTATCAAGGAGCGCTGCCGTGTGATAAGCCTATTAGGGTTAGGGGGTATCGGTAAATCGGCACTCTCAGTCACCCTGATGCATCGAGTAGTGGAGAACTTCGAAGTGGTAATCTGGCGTTCACTGCGTGACCTGCCTAATCATGATGTGTTGCTTGATAGCCTTCTGCAAGTGGTTGCACCTCAGGCGCTTAGCGAAGTGCATCCAAGTCTCGAGCACCGCCAATCCATCTTGCTGGAATACATGCGCAGCCACCGGGTTCTAGTGGTTTTAGATAACCTGGAGTGTGTACTAGATGAAGGAGAAGGCGCCGGACATCTCCTTCCGGGATATGAGGGCATTGGGCGCTTCCTGCGCCTGAGTGCGGAGACCGAACACCAAAGTTGCGTGCTTATTACGAGCAGGGAAAAACCGATCGACCTCGTTGCGCAGGAGGGCAACCAGTCACCTGTGCGTGCATTGCGTCTCGCCCGACTGGATGAAGATGCCTGCGAAAAGCTGTTAACAGAAAAGGAAGTAAAAGGCAACGCGGCGGAACGAGCCCGGCTGATCGAGGCCTACACTGGCAATCCCTTAGCCCTCAAAATTGTTGCACAGACAATAGTTGAACTCTTCAATGGTGAGATTGCCCCTTTTCTCGAGCAGGGCGAGGTGATCTTTGGAGGTGTACGTGAACTGCTCAACGAGCAATTCACTCGGCTTTCAGAACCAGAGCAGAGTGTGCTGCTGTGGTTGGCCATCCTGCGCGAACCCTCAACCCTGGATGAGCTGCTGGCGGTGCTGGTCACGCCCATGCCGAAGGCCCGCTTGCTGGAAGCGGTTGAGGCGTTGCGACGCCGCTCGCTGATCGAACTGGGCCAGAAACAAGCCAGCTTTACACTGCAATCGGTGGTGTTGGAATATGCCACAGCGCGGCTCATCGCGGAGACGAGTGATGAGATCCGGAGGGGAACACCAGCTAGACTGATCGAGCATGGTCTCGCACTGGCTCAAACGCGCGAATACGTGCGGCAGACGCAGGAACGCCTGATTATTGCGCCTATTCTTGTGCATCTGCATAGTACTTACCCACAGCATGCGTCAGTGGAGGAACAACTGCTTGCGCTCCTTACCGAGTTGAGCACACATTCGGACTATGCTCAGGGCTATGGGCCAGCCAACTTGGTGGCGCTCTTGCGCTCACACCGGGGCGATCTCCGAGGTCTCGACCTCTCGGGATTGACGTTGCGCGGCGTGTATTTGCAGGGCATTGAAATGCAAGATACAACACTGTCCGAAGCCACAATCCAGGACAGCGTCTTTACCGAGACCTTTGATGTTATGACAGCGATTGCCGTTAGTAATACCGGTGAGTACTGGGCGGCTGGCGGCAGACGGGGGGAAGTGAAGGTATGGGCTGCGGATGGCCTGATCTTGCACCGCATGTGGCGCGCCCATACAGATCTGGTTAGTGCCCTTATGTTCAGCCCAGATGGGCGTACTCTGGCCACTAGCGGGAGCTGGGATGGCATGGTCAAGCTGTGGGAGGTCGACACCGGCGCCCTACTGTGGTCGGGCAGACATACGAGCCGTATCAACTGCGTGGCGTTTGCGCCTGATGGTAGCATGCTGGCCACTAGTGGAAATGATGCGGTCGTTCTGGTCTGGGACGCGCGGAATGGCACACAGCTGCAAGGTATGCCGCATCCTAGTCCGGTGGTGGTAGTCGCCTGGAGTCCGGTAGGCCAGCTGTTTGCCACTGGTGACCAGGAGGGATCTATTCGCTTATGGGAGGTGAACGGAACTGAGCCAGCCACCTGCGTACAGACGCTTACAGGACATACCAACTGTGTGGAAGGATTGGCTTTTGCGCCTGACGGACGAACAATCGCAAGCGCGAGTTGGGACGGCACTGTGAAGCTATGGAAGGTGCGAAGCGGACATCTATCGCAAACGCTCGCTGGACATACGAATCGAGTGAGTCGCGTTGTGTGGAGCCGTGATGGGCACAGCCTAGCCAGTGCTGGTCATGACCCAACAATGTGGCTGTGGGATGTCGAACAGGGCAGTTCTCGCGCGGCACTCCAGGGACATACCGCCGGAGGGACTGGGCTGACCTTCACACCTGACAGTCGCAGCCTTCTTAGTGGCAGCGAGGATGGCACGCTGCGCGTGTGGGATGTGGCTAGCGGACAATGTATCCGCGTGATACGGGGCTATGCGGAATCACTCTATGATATAGATTGGAGTCCGGAGAGTACCCAGCTGGTCAGTGGCGGCTCTGATTCAATGGTGACCATCTTCGATGTGACCCGCGCGACAGCGCCTCGCGTGCTGCGCGGACATGGCGGGGTCGTAATTGGGGTGGGCTGGAGTTCCGATGGTCGTTATGTAGCAAGTAGTGAATGGAATAATGCGGTCCGGCTGTGGGAACCAGCTTCAGGGGACTGTCTACAGGTGCTCCAGCATCCTGACGATCCTGGCAACTTCTTTGACAGTCTAGCATGGAGTCCCGATGGGCAGCGACTGGCCAGTGGAACCTATACGCGTGGTGTGCAAGTATTCGAGATGACGGCGCAAAAAAATCACTGGAAAGCCAGTAAGCATCCAATCTGGATTCGCCACGTGGCCTGGAGTCCAAACGGAGCACAGTTGGCCGGCGGGGGCGCCGACAGCATCGTGTATGTGTGGGATTCCGCTGATGGCACGCTACTACAGCGTTTGGCGGGCCATGGCAACACGATCACGAGCGTGGCCTGGAGTCCCACTGGAATGCGACTGGCATCGGGTAGCAGCGGCAGCGCGGGCGGAGAGCTGTTCGTGTGGGAGGCGCAGCGCGGGGAACGCCTGCGCGCCTTTGCAGGGCATCCCGGGATTGTCTATGCGGTGGCCTGGGGTCCAAGCGAGAACTTGGTAATCAGCGGAAGCAGTGATGGAATGCTGCGCTGGTGGGATGTACAGAACGGCGAATTGCTGTGGGTGCGCGAAGCGCACCAAGGGACGGTTCAGTCGCTCAAGCGAAGCCCGGATGGGAGTAAACTGGCTAGCTGCGGCGATGATGGGGCTATCATGCTTTGGGATCCCCGCACTGGAGAACACCTCAAAACACTGCGACGGGACCGCCCTTATGAGCGGCTGAATATTACGGGGATCAGAGGATTGTCCGAGGCTCAGAAAATGACTCTGCGAGCACTAGGGGCGATTGAGGATGCGAGAAATGGTGACTGAATTGATCACGAATGAACTCGATTATCGCTCAAGTGCCCCAACTCACCTTTGCTTGCCCATAGAACTTTTCTTTTAGAAATCGGGCTCGAACCGCTAAATACTAGATTTGCTTCTAGGTCTACATAACCTCCCAAAGCA
>JAXIPJ010000460.1:0-2531 GCA_045402985.1 Anaerolineales bacterium | reverse complement strand
CAACCGCGACATCGCCAGCACTGACACAGCGCGCGATGACCCCCGGCCGTCGGTCAATGAGCGCATTGTAGCAGCGGCGGACTGCGTCATACTCGGCATCTGCGGGGCGGACAATGGTGCCAGCCAGTGAACGCCGCAGCTCATCCAGACTCTTATCTGGTAGAACTTTTTCCATAAGACCTCCAGGTATACTTTTTACAACCTGCTCGTTGATGTTACTTTGAACCTAGTCGGTTGTACCCTCAGGTTCTATCTTCTCATCCAAGTGCTTCATAAAGGGGAAAAGGTAAACACCGAGGGCGATGAGTCCCATCACGATGGCACAGGCTAAGAGACCTGTCCTGGCGGAAGTGGAGTTGATAAGCCAGCCAAAGAACAAGGAAGCCAGCGCGATAATAATAAACCCCACACCGGCACCCAGGCTGTTCACACGGCCTAGTAACCTCTCGGGGGTACGTATGTAAAAGGAGGAATAAGGGATGGCAAAAATGCCCGTAAAAACTACACCCGCCATGAAACCAACCAGTATGGCGAGGAGCGATCCGGGCTGCAAGAAGTAAAGAACAAATAAAGCCAGCGCATAAGCCCCTGTGGCGCCGAACAGCCATTTTTGCTGCGATACTTTTGGCGCAAAGGCAGCAAAGAGAAAGCCACCAAGCATACCGCCTAGCGCCTGCGCGCCAAGGAAAATCCCCAATTGGGTCGCGCTCTGATGGGCGAAGACAAACCAGGCTGGGAAGACGATGGCGCTCACCGGCCCAAGCACGAAGGCGAAGAACGGTCCAAAGATCTGCATCGGTCCCAGGAAAGGGTCTTTGATAATGAACTGCACTGCCTCACGCATATCTTCGTAGGCCTGGCGCACACTCATGGGATGTTCGTATACCATGATCTTTCGCGGCAAACCAACGACTAAGAGAATACAAAGCACGAATAGTACGCTGGCAAACATCAGAGTGACACTTTCACTAAGGAGAGCGACCAATAGTCCGGCGCTCAACGGGCCAACAAAGTTGGCTACGTTCTGAAGAGTTTGTTGTATCCCCATGGCTCGTACAATCGGGACATCGTGCTCTGTGGCTGCGGCCGGCACCAGCGTGTTTTTTGCAATCTGCCCCGGTCCGTCGAAGAAGACGCCGATGATCTGCGACACAATCACCAGCCAGAGGGAGAAAAAGTCCAAGAACAGGGCGATGCCAAGCAGCAACGCAGTGACCGTGCTAAGCAGATCAGCAATGATGGAAACTCTGCGGCCGCCGATGCGGTCGGTGATCAAGCCGCCGGTCATCACGCCGACGAAGGCTGCTAGACCCATAGCGAACGCAACCGTCCCGGCACTCACCGCATTTCCTGTTCGCGTCAATACCAGCCACGGAATCACGAAAGCTATCACCTGGTTGGCATAGGTGGATACAGATTGCGAGCTCAGTAAGCGCAGCAGTTGATGTGCGCCCAGTAATCCTCCGTTTTTTATGTTTTCCACTTCCGCTCTCCTCCTTGGGCTTAATCCAGAAAGAATTTCTCAAGAATAGGCGTGAGCACCTCGGGCGTTAGGGTATGAAATTGCGCATCCAATGTTCGTCGCTCGGCATTTGGCAACAGTTCAACAAGTGCCTCGGCAGCGTTACGCGACCATGCGGGACCGGTACCACCATATATGACCAACGTTGGTATGGTGACGGCAGCCCATCGGTCGGCTAGTAATGGAGTGCCTCGCATGGTGCCTTCCATAATCGTTGCATCATACACCAACGTGTGTGCTACCGCTTCCACCCCGGGCCAGAAAGGCTGCGTACGCATTCCGGTAACCACGTCTGCAGGCATCAGAGAGCCCACCGTCATGAACGTCTCTGCAGCGTCTCCCCTCTGGCCGGAGGCAATCATGTTTTTTAGCTGATCAACCATGTTTGCAGGAATTGGGTCACGGCTGTTATCAACAACAAACGGTGGTTCGTAGACTGCCAGCTTGGCGGTGTTCGAGCCGTGGGCCGCCGCGTACAAGGTCAGTACACCGCCAGAGGAACCGCCAAAGACGAAGGCTGATCCACCTGCTTCCTGGATGAGTGCATCAATATCCTCAATTTCGCGCTCAACAGCATAAGGCTGAGTATCGCCACTTCCTCCACGGCCACGACGGTCGAAGTTGTAGACCGTAAAATGCTTCGAGAGCGATTCGGCATAGGCGGCCATCGCCATTCGATCCTGAAAGGCGCCAGCGACAATGATCAGTGCCGGTCCCTGGCCTGTTTTATCATAGGCGATTTTGGTCCCATCTTTTGAGATGACTGTCCCCATCTTATTTCGCGCTTTCATTTTTTGCATGTTGATAGGTGAGGATCACTACCCCTGTACCGGTCACTTTTGAATCGACAAGTTTGAGTCTTTTCAAGTCGCCGTCGCTGAAAAAACGCTTTCCATGTCCGACGAGCACTGGATGGATCATGAGCTTAAGCTCGTCGAGCAAGCCCTCCTGGAGCAGGGACCGGACAAGTGTAGGGCTGCCACTCACCCCAATGTTCTTTCCAGATTGC
>JAXIPJ010000270.1:0-2309 GCA_045402985.1 Anaerolineales bacterium | reverse complement strand
ATGCTCGCGGCAATATTTTTTGATGCGAAGTATTGCGGCTTTGGGATCTTCTGACTCACGCAGGCGTACATTGGCGCAGACGATATTTCCCGTGATGGGATTCTTCTCACCATATACGCTGACCTCAGCCACGTTGTCAATTTGCTGGATCACAGACTCCACTTCGGCAGGATATACTTTCTCACCGCCGACGTTGATTAACTCCGACCTTCTGCCCAGGATGCGGAGGTACTCGCCGTCCACTTCAACTTCATCGCCTGTGATGAACCAACCATCTTCGCTGAACGAACTCGGCGCGTTTAGATATCCGAGCATTGCGGATTCTGCCCTGATCTGCAGGATTCCATCCACGATGCGCGTTTCGAATCCTTCGCCCCCAATCTTGACCCACAACGAATCAGAGCTTTTAGACTTTGAGCGGAGAATACCCACTTCGCTGAGTCCGTAGGTTTGCTGGAGCGTGATATTCGGGAACAACTCGTGGAATCGTTTCAAGGTACTTTCAGGCATTGGTTCTGTGCCATAAGTCACCATCTTGAGACTCGACAGATCATGATGCTTATAGGCCTCGCTGAACAATATCATATTGATGAATGTTGGTGAGGTGGGGAGTAGCTCGACGCGATATTTTTCAATCGCTTCCAATACTTTTTCTGTACTGCGCTCATGAACGGTGATGATGCATCCGCTATTGGAAAGTGTATACAGCATCGTGTTGACACCGCCGATGTGGTCATACAATAAAAATGAGATCGTGCGTTGTTTATGGCGGCGTATTTTGAATTTTTCAAGGATCCCCGTCAGGTCGTGGAGCGCGGCTTTGCTTTTGCCTGTCGAACCAGAGGAGAAGAGGATCAAGCCGGGATGGTGGCGCTCTCGTAAAACGGAATACAGCTCGTGGGTCGCCCCCTGTGGGGATGATATGTGATGCGGAAGGCGGTCAAAGATAACGGAATCATCGTCAGCGATGGAAATCCGCATTTCACCCTGAACGATCCCAGTGAATTCCGCCTTCTTTGACTCAACTGATTTTGTCAGCGGGACGAGTATGCAGTTATGTTCAATTAGCGCAAGGAAAAGGGCGACCGCGTTCGGCGAAAAATCGGCTTCAAGGATGACGACTGAGCCGGGTGCAACATGATGATCTGTGAGATCATTTTGCCATTGCAGGACGCGTTGATATAACCAGTCATAAGAATAAATTTGCTCGTGCCAGACGATGGCGTCGTCCTCTTTGTTTTCCTTGAAAACTTCGAGCAGGAATTCGATCATGAAACTCCGCCGAGATAAATGACCTGCCCGGTGATAAAGTCGCTTTCGGCGCGCAGGAAGAAGTCAATGAGGTTGATGATGTCGCGTGGCTCACACATGCGGTGAATGGATTGTCGCCCCAACAACTGCTTAATTTTCTCGGGAGGAATACCGCGCAGCAGATCGGTTTGAACAGGAGTGGGCCCGATGGCGTTGACCGTGATGCCAAAATCCGCAAGTTCGCGTGCCAGGATGCGTGTAAGGCTCTCGACCGCGGCTTTCGACGATGCATACGCCGCTTCGCCCTGGAGCTGAAAAGGTACGGCCACCGACGTAAAGTTGACAATTCGCCCCCATCGATTCTTTTGCATCAGGCGTGTGGCTTCCTGGCACAGGAGAAATGTGCCCAGGACGTTCGTTTCAATGATGCGGCGCATGGTATCAATCGGTGTAAGCATGGCCGCGTTCATCGAAGCGATCCCGGCGTTGTTAATGAGTGCATCGAGGCGGCCCTCCTCTTTGCGGATGGACGTCATCATTTTCCTGACCGCATCCTGGTCACTGATATCGAGCACCACATGGCGATAGTTGGTATGTGTATAGTCTGAGATTTGGCGTGAGCAACCAATGACGCGCCAGCCGCGTTCAGTATACGTCTCGGCGAGGGCGCGGCCAATACCTTTGCGTGCGCCTGTGATGAGCATGACAGAGTTTGGCATTAATTTTCACTCAACAATGTATATGCATAATCTGCCAGCGATTGCACTGTGCGGAACGGACTATGCTCCTGCGACATGGCGCGCTCATCTGCCAGCGTGACGGATCTGTCGAATTTGTCGTAGAGTTTTTCTTCAACCAGGATGATCAAGTTGACCAGCCCAAACGAATCAAGTTTTGAAGATCTGCCAAGCAGGCGCGTTTCTGAAGTGAGTTCGAGCTTATGCTCATTATCAAGCTGCTCGTTGAACTCTGCAACGGCTTCAAGCACCGCCGCGAGGACGTCTTGTTGGTTCATGGATTCTCCGAAGGATGGAATGACAGAGTAATTATAAGCCATC
>JAXIPJ010000469.1:0-3886 GCA_045402985.1 Anaerolineales bacterium | reverse complement strand
CGCCATTGGGTCCGCGACCCGGTTTGGGATCAGATGCGCGATATGCTCAAAGGGTTCGCTCATATGCGGGAAGCTGGTCGCCAGCATAAATTGATTTTGGAACTCGGGGTCGGTTGGCAATTCGAATCTTTCAACTCGACGCGTTACAGACTCGATCTCTTTCCTTTTTTCAACGTTCAACAATGCGATGCGCGCGCCATCTCCTGCCGCGTTCCCAACCGCATAAACATTTTCGAGCGGGCAATCGGGGATCAGCCCGATCAACATGGCTTTTTCCTTGTCAATATAACTTCCAAAACCGCCCGCCAGAATAATTTTATCAGGGCTTTGCAAACCACTGCGCTTCAACAAAGTGCGCGCGGCTGTGAACAAGGCGGCCTTCGCCAGTTGGATCTGGCGCACATCCTGCTGGGTCATTGGGATGTCTCTCCCGATGGATGTTTCCTCAGCCCAGGCGATGACATACTCCCAGCCTTTCTCGCCCACCCGCACACGCCTCGACTCCAGCGTTTTGTTGAACTTGCCCCGAGAATCGACGATCCCTGTTCGGAATAATTCTGCCACTCCGTCGATGATGGCCGATCCACAAATCCCTTTGACCTGACCTTTGAACTCGGCGTGATCGGTATTCCAGCCTTCCACGCCAATCACTTTGTATTTCGGCTCAAGGGTGATCTCATCGATATGGATGCGCTCCATCGCACCTGGCGCGGCGCGCATACCATATTCCACGTGTGCGCCTTCCAGCGCGGGACCTGTTGGGGTGGAAGTGCAAACCAATCGTTTGCGGTTGCCGAGAATGAGTTCAGCGTTCGTACCCACATCAATTAATAGCCAGTTCTCATCCTGTTTGTGTGGTTCCTCTGCAACGATCATGGCGCTGGTATCCGCGCCAACAAAGGATGCGATCGTGGGAAGGACGTGGATGTTGCCAGATGAATTGATCTTTATACCCAGTTCACGCGCTTTCACATCCACCGACTTATGAATGGTGGGCACGAATGGCGCGAGTCCCAAATCCTTGGGATGCAAATTTAACAGAAGATGATGCATGGTGGAATTGCCGACCAGCACCATCTCAAGTATTTCCTCTACTTTCATGTTCTTGCGACCTTCGGGAAGCGAACTGCCCGTTTCAAGGGGAGACTGCTTCGTTTCTCCCAGTGACGTATTTACTGATTCGACTGCCTGCTTCAATAACTTGTTCAATGTTGCGATGATGGCTTTGTGTAATTTTTGCAAGCCATCGGTGTGCTCAATGGAATATTGAATGCGCGACATTACGTCTTCGCCGTAGACGATCTGCGGATTCATTTCGGATTCAGCCGCCAGCATTTCGCCTGTGCGCAAATTGCACAAATATAGTGCAACAGTTGTTGAGCCAATGTCCACTGCCGCGCCGTAACTATCTTCCACATATCCGGCCTGGACTTCGATCACTTCCTTATCCTGCCAGACGGAAACAGTCACATTCCATTTTGCTCCACGCAAGGTGGATGAAAGTGTGCGTAAACATTGATAATCGATATCCAGGTCAAACCAGCGCGGCAGGTTCTCTTCGCCGCGGCGGACAAGTCCCATGGAGGTTTCGAGTCCCTTGGCGAGACGTTCCCAATCTGCTATCGGACGTTCGAGGTTAGGCGGTGACATTGAAACGTAATACTTGCGAACCGATGGCTTGATCTCGATCGCGCGTTCCCGTGCGCTCTTGCGGACAATCTGCTTGTTGCCGCGGCTCTCTTCCGGAACATTGATGAGCACATCGCCAAGCACTTTGCACTGGCACGATAAGCGCACCTGCCCAACCTCCCAGCCTTTATCTTTTAAAAGTTTAGGTCGGCGCGCAAAATAAGCTCCCTCCTCCGTTCCAACAGGGGAGAGGTGCTCGCGCTTTGAGTCAACGTTGTACTTTTCGAAGCGGCCTTCTTCTATTAATATCATGCACTTCCCGCAGGTGGCGTTCTCCGCGCAGATTGACTCGATCTCCACGCCCAAATCACGCGCTGCAGCGCGGATGGATGTGCCTTCGTCCACCTGGCCGCGGCGTCCGGAGGGTTGCAGGATGACTGTGTGTTTTTGGGTCATATTGTTATCTTGAGGGCGTCATTACCCCGCCCCTACGCGTTTCGCTTGGGAATCTCTATTTTAGCGAACTCCGTTTCCAGGTCCGATAGAAGCGTTTCTGCCACCTCTTCTGGAGTGCCGTCGCGTTCGATCCAATCCCCGCGTTTGAATTGCGCGGAATAGTCGCTTGCTGAACTTAATCCAGCGGCCATTGCGTAGGCGTCGATTGTGTTCTGGATCTTTTGCGAAAGTTGTTTCTTGACCGTGCGCCCATCCCCTTCAACTGTAAAAGATTGAGGGATGTGTTTCCAATACATGATGCGATATTTTGCCATAGGTATTCCTTTGTAAGTGTCTATCGGCTGTGCCACCCAAAAGCATGGCGTCTCCGCTTAGGACGAACAGAATTATATATAATTTGTCTATCTATTCTAAGGTAGGTTACTTGCGAGGTCAATAGCTCAACCATTATGCTGGAATCGATCTGGGTAAGGTTATATTCCTAGCCTTGCAAAATTGTAACCTCCCAATTCAGATTACGTCTTGTTGTATAGTGCGAACCGCACCACAGCCTACATGTATTTAACTGATTAGTCGACAAGAGATTGGCTGTTTCAATTAGAAGAGGAGAGAAACGATGCTAGGCTTTTCCAAATTCAAAGGATACTTATTGCATTTTCTGGTTATTATTGGGTTTGTATTCACCCCATTGGTTCCCGTTCAGTTGGGTGTATCTGCGCAGGGTAATTCAGCACCTATTCGGGTTGTTCGTTCTCTGTATACAGGTGAATTCGGGGTACAGACTCCAAAAGGACTGGCATTTTCTCCCTCAGCAAATACCTTTTTTATCCTGAATGAGAATGCAAATATTACGCTTCTGACAATGGGTGAAGACCATGCGGGCACGATCGCGCTTTCAGAGGCACAATCTGACCCACTAAATACGGCATTCGATAAGAAATCCGAAAGTCTATTCGTATTGGACCGTGGCAAATCGGAACTGGTCAAGGTCAAGGCGGATAGCAAAGGCTTACCAAACGCCTCCTCATCCCGAGAGCGATTTCCTGTGCATGCGTTTGGCATAAAAGATCCGCAGGGGATTACGTTCGATGTGGACAGTGGGCGGTTATTCGTTCTGGATGCGAGTGATTCTCAGATCGTATCTATAGACCCACACCCGATACTTGGCTTTGACGCGAATGAGGCAATCGGCTCCAACAAAGTCCAAAAAATCTCACTGAAGAAACTTGGAATTGGGCCACTTAGGGGTTTGGCGTATCACCCAAGTAACGGACATTTATATATTTCTGAACCTGCCCAAAAGAAATTGTATGAGTTGACACAGGATGGAAATATTGTATCGACCTTTGATCTCGCTTCTTTGGGAATTAATAATCCATCTGCAATGACGTTTGCTCCCAGTGTGGACTCTACGGATGACCCAAACATCTATGATCTGTTTTTGCTCGACGACGGGCAGACTGCGAAGACAGGTCTATTTTCCTTCACAAGTACAAGGCAACAAACAACATCCTCTGACGGCCAAATCGTCGAATTATCACTTCTTGCTGCCGGGGCGCTCCCCCCCGGAACGACACTTTTGCCCACCACATTGGTGCATATCATTGATACTTCAAATGCCGCATGGAGTCCCTCCGCGCCGGACACGTCGGGCGTTGATTACTGGCCCCTAACCGGCAGGCTTCTGATCAGTGATAGCGAAGTCGAGGAGATGCCGAATTACTTCCAGGGAAAAAACGTATTTCAATCAACGACCTCCGGCACATTGGTGAGCACTTGCAGTACGACATCTTTCTCAACT
>JAXIPJ010000428.1:0-3486 GCA_045402985.1 Anaerolineales bacterium | reverse complement strand
AGAGCAGGTAAAACGAACAAGTCCAGCAATGTCGTAGTGACCAGCCCACCCAGAACTACAATCGCCATTGGGCGGATGATCTCAAGCCCTGGAATGTCTCCCAGGAACACAATCGGCAGCATCGCCAGACCCGTAGTTAATACGGTCATAAGGATCGGTGCAAGCCGCTCACTGGCTCCACGCAGTACAAGTTCGGGTCCGAAGGTGGCACCGTCAATTCGCTCCAGGCGATCAAAGTGATTTGTCATCACGATGCCGTTGCGGATGGCGAGCCCAAGCACGGTGAAAAATCCGAACAGTGAACCGATCGAGAGAATGCCGCCACCCAATACGACTGTTGCCAGTACTCCACCTGCCAGCGCCATGGGCAGGGTCAATAAGGCGGCAAACGACAAACGCCAACTCTTAAAAGATGCCTGCAGCAGAACCATAAATCCAATCACGGCTGCCACTGCAAGGATCAACATTTGCTGTTGGGCAGCTTGTTGTTCTGCATACCCACCCAGCAATTCTGCATGGTATTCGAAGGGGACCTCGACTTCTGCGAGACGACTCTTAATGTCCGCCGCGACGGCTGTCAAGGAGCGCCCACTGACGCTGACGGTAATGTCCATGAAGCGTGAGACAGAATCCCGTTTGACGATGATCGGAGTCGGTACGACACGCACGTCGGCTACATCTCCCAAGCGCACATATTCGCCGGTGGGTGTATCGATGAGCAGATCGCTGATGTCGTTCAGGCTATTGCGTATTTCTGGCACGCCCCATACGACGACTTCGAAGACCTTTTGTTCCTCATAAAGGCTGCCCACTCGCAGGCCAGACAAAAGCGTGGCAATGGATCTGCGGATATCACCTGGTTTGAGGCCATATTGTTCGGCCGCCACCAGATTGACCTCAATTTCCACTTGCGCCTCTTCAGCTGGGAGATCAGGTTGCGCGTTCACCACACCGGTGACCTCTGAAATGGTCTTGCTCATAGACTGTGCACTGTCTTTCAGTACTGCCAAATCGTGACCATATAAGCGGACGACGAGTTCGTCATTCGTTGTGCTAAGTGCTTCACCCAGTCTCTCGGGCTCATAGTTTCCTACTTCGCGTTGAAGGCCGGGGTAGCCATCGATAACTTTTTGGACAGCAGCCAGCGTTGCATCATAGTCTGCTGCACGGTCGAGGTTGACCCAAATCTCAGCGGAGTTGATACCAACTGTTTGATCCCCAGTTTCTGCACGCCCTACATGTGAGCCAACATTTCGTACACCTGGAATTGTTCGTAATTCCTGGCCAGCCTGGCTCATGATGCGGTTCATTTCAGTAAGTGATGTTCCGGGCGCGCCTTCCCACTGGATTAGAAGGTCGGTCTGTTTGAGGGCCGGGTTTAATGACACCCCAAGGAATGGTAGTACTGCAAGGCCGGCTAAGATAATGATGCCTGCCATAACAGGTGCAAAGTAGCGGGTATTGATGACCTGTGAAAGGGTGCCACCATAGCCACTTTTCAGTCTCGACACCAGCGGTGATTCGCGCTGCTCAAATTTATCATTCTCAAGCAGAAGCAAGCTCAAAGCCGGTGTGACGATCATGGTCACTGCTACAGACGCCAGCACAGCCAGCATGTAGGAAATGGCCAGGGGATGGAAAAATGAAGCGGACACGCCCTGCATAAAGAAGACAGGCAGCATTGCCAGCAGAATGATCAAGGTCGCGAAGCCAATATTGCCGCGCATCTCCATCGACGCGTCTGCAATGACCGCCATGGTGGATTTGTTGAGTCCATTCTTGCGATTCTCACGCAGGCGCCGGGCGATATTTTCCACGTCAATGATCGCGTCATCTATGATCGCGCCGAGCGCAATTACCAGCCCAGCGAGGATCATGGCATTGAAAGTAACGCCACGCAGAGAGAGCACAAATCCTGCAGCCACCAAAGACAACGGAATGACAACAAGGCTAACCAGCGCGGTGCGCCACTTGAAGAAAAATGCGCCAAGGATCAGCACCACAAGTAACCCACCAATGATCACAGCAGTGGAAACGTTATTGGTTGCTGCCTCGATATAGTTTGCCGGCCGGAAAACTGTTGGATCAATGGTGAGACCCGTAAGACCTGGTTGCAAAGCCGTGAGAGCATCTTCGATCCCTTCGGTCACTTGCACGGTATTTGCACCCGGGAATTTTTCGACAACGAGCAGAAGTCCGGGTCCATCGTTAATGACAGCATCGCCGATCAGCGGCTGGTGATCTTCGACCACATTGGCAACGTCGCTGAGTACCAAACCATCCGAGCCAACCACAGATACACGGCCAAGATCTTCAGCCGATGTAATGGGAAGCAGATGATGGATGCCAAGCCGTTGATTTGGGGTATCGATCCAGCCGGCGGTACCGGGCGAGGATGATTCCAAATAGGTCAATGGGGAAACCCATAAGGCTTCACCGGTAGTTTCAATGACCTGCTGCACCGTTACACCCGACTCCTGCAATTGTTGCGGATCTACCTGGACCTGCAACTGCCGCTCTCTCTGACCCCAAACGGCCACATTTGCTACTCCTGGCACACCCATCAGGCGGGGCCTGATATTCCAACGCGCCAGCACGCCCATATCGATCAGGGAGAGTTCCTGCGAGGAAAGTCCGATCATCATCACCCGATTTGTTGTGGATAGGGGCTGGATCATGGTGGGGGGTTTTGAGACATTTGGCAGGGCGTAGGTCTGATTCAGGCGCTCCTGCACCATCTGCCGTACCTGAACGGGATCGGCATCCGCCTCGAAGACAAGGGTGATCGAAGATAACCCTGTGACCGATTCGGAGTAGATCCGATCAAGCCATGCAACCCCAATCAGCAGATCCGCTTCCATAGGAGTGGTGATCAACGATTCCACCTCTTCTGCAGAGAGCCCAAGCGCCTCGGTTTGAATTTCGACCAAGGGCGGATTGAACTCTGGGAAGACGTCCACTGGCATTGAGCGAATCTGGACGATGCCAAAGACCATCAATGCTGCGGCGAGGATGACAATTAAGTATCTAAGCCGCATACTCGATTCAATAATCGATCGCATAACGAATACCTCCTGGTAAATTAATTTTTTTGGGTGCTGACAAACCAACACTATCAATGCCAGCTACTGCCACGTCACCCACGAGCGAAATTAAATAATTTCGACAACTTTGCTCGCATTTCCATCGTAGCAAAAGGCTCTTAAGAAGCTCTATACGATTTCTTAATATTTGCTTAATAATTAAGGAAATATGAGAATCCACCCAGAATCACTTAACGCGCTGCTAAAATTGAAATTTGGGTATACAACTTTTTGTTTTTCAGCTATATACGCACCTTACACATTAATGCAAAGGACGTAAAAGGTGTTCATGCTCGGCAATGAATTACAAATATCATGAGATAAGATAACAAAAAGTTGTATACCCAAATTTCAATTTTAGCAGCGCGTTAAGTGATTCTGGGTGGATTCTCATATTTCCTTA
>JAXIPJ010000439.1:0-38838 GCA_045402985.1 Anaerolineales bacterium | reverse complement strand
GTGTTTAGAACATCTGTTCTATATTTTACTACAAGTATTAGATCTATGGAAGAGGTGATTCTGACTTGCGCTATGCCGGGAAGTTCGTTCGGCGTTAATACCCCAAACTTCAGATCCGCAGGATGGTAAAACTCCCCAACTTGCAAAACTTTATAAAATCAACCAGGTGATGTTTTTCATCCCCCGCGAAATATTCAAATGGATGGATCTCCGGAAGATCGAGCGGCTGATCCTTCGGCCCCTCAATAATTATTCCTTCATCGGGCAGCAACCATTCTGGAAGCTCATCCTCTTTCTGACTTTTAGGGACACGATCCAACTCAATGTTGAAATCAGGGATATCGTCGAGAGACTTTTCTAAAGCGATGGACAGAGATAAAGCATCCTCAGCGATGACTGTCTGGCCGCCATTCGTCAGATACGTCCCATCCCAATCTTCAGCGTCGAGGCCCCACACCTCAATCCTTGAGGGTGGATGTGTCCCCATTGGCCGCCAACCGTAAAGCATGGCCAGGCTCAAGACCTTTGCCCAGGCTTCTCTGCTGAACTTTTTACGTGAGACCGTGGACTGGCTGGATAAATAATAATTCATATAAGCGGTTATTATACCCATCCTTTTTGAGTGCAATCATGACATTACCGTTTGTCTCATCATTTACTAACTTTTCGAATAAATTACAGGCTAAATTATATACTTCGAGTATAGATTATATGCGGCACTCTGTAATCTTGCCTTCAATAAACTCCACCACTTGTCTCATTATTTACTCAACTTTTTGGAGAAAATTGCTGGGTGAATTATCATACTTCAAGTTTAGATAATTATGCGGCACTCTGTGATGAGGGGAGTACCTAAACCTGAAATGAAAAATCTCAATGTCGTTGCGTGGCAGTGCTCTTCCGCCGAAGCAACCTCCCGTAAAGTTAAGGATTGCTTCTCCCTATCGGGCTCGCAATGACATATGTACCACTCGAGTTTAGGCACTCCCGTGATGAGTCGAGTTTTGATTTAAGGGATAAAATTGCCTCATCGATTCAACAAACTCCAACACGCTTCATTCAGGATACTTCGACTTCGCTCAGCACAGGACTTCAAATGGACACCGTATTAAAGAACATCACCCTCATTGACGGGACCGGGCACGAGCCAATCCAAGACGCGGTGCTGGCGATTCGGGAGGGAAAGATCATTTACGCGGGATCAGCTTCCGAGTGGTCCGAGCCCGCGGGCTCAGATGTCACATATCTTGATCTGCGTGGCAAGTTTATGCTGCCTGGTCTGATCGATTGCCATGTCCACTTGTCAGGTTCAGGGGAAGCAGACAGTCAATTCCAAGTGCCAACTGGAGAAATGGCGTTGAAGATATTGAAAAATGCACAAAGGAATCTTGCTGCGGGAATTACAACAGTCCGTGATCTGGGTGGCTGGAGCGAACTTGAATTCGATGTACGCCGCGCCATTCAACGCGGCGAGTTTGCCGGGCCGCGCATGTGTCTCGCTGGGCGATTTATCTCGATCACCGAGGCAGGCGCGGATTATTACATCGGCATGTATCGCGTGGCAGATGGTGTGGACGAAGTGCGCAAGGCTGTGCGCGAGCAGGTGAAGCATGGCGCGGATCTGATCAAGATGGGTGTGACAGGTGCGATGTTGGTCGAAAGCGGCGTCCCCGGCACAACCCATTTCAACAAAGATGAAGTATGTGCGCTGGTGGAGGAGGCGAACAAATTTGGGAAGCGCGTGGCCGCGCATGCACATGGCATCGACGGAGTGCGGAAAGCAGTTCAGGCAGGCATCCACACACTGGAGCACGGGACCTATCTTTTCCAGGACCCACAGATCATTCAGCACATGGCACAGCACGGAATTTTTCTTGTGCCAACCCTCAAGGTCGGCTGGGATATTATCCTTGCAAAAGATTCCAATATCCCTGAGTGGATCACGGACAAAAATAAAGCCACCCAGGGAGAAGCCGCCTTAAGTTTGAAAATGGCTTATGAGGCAGGTGTTCCGATCGCGATGGGGTCAGACGTTGGCACGCCGTTGAACTATCACGGCGAGAACGCGCTGGAGGTCTATTGGATGGAGCAGGCGGGCATGTCCAAAATGGATGCGCTGGTATCAGCTACAGGCAACGCAGCGCGCGCACTTGGGTGGGAACATTGGCTTGGCACCCTCGAAGAAGGCAAGGTCGCGGACCTGATCGTCCACGACAAAAATCCGCTTGACGATTTGCGCGTCCTAGCAGATAAAACGAGTCTGCAATTTGTGATGAAGGATGGATTGATTTCAGCGTCTCACGCTGATAATGCTTGGCCCGCAAATCTGTTTGCGAAGCACGTGTTGACCATCTAAGACTATTGCGAGACTCCGTTGGCTGAGTAGTGGCGCATTAGCGCCACATATCGAAACCACCGATATTCACCCTCACAGGCTCAAGTCACGCTTGAGCAAATCTTCCGTCGTTTCCCTCTCAACGATCAACCTTGCATTTCCCTCTTCGAGCAATACTACTGCGGGTTTGCGCGCGCCATTGTAATTGGATGACATACTTAAATGATACGCGCCCGCCACAGGGATCGCGATCAGTTCCCCCTCTTCGACTCTCGGCATGGATAAATTTTCGATGACGACATCTCCTGATTCGCAATACGGACCGGCGATGCATACCGCCTCGCTTCTTTCCCTTTCGACGCCTGCCACCGTTAAACAGGAATAGCGCGCCCCGTACATCGCGTAACGTGGATTATCCGTCATGCCACCGTCTGTTAAGATCCACACTTTGTCGCCGCGTCGTTTGATGGCTCCCACTTTATAGATTGCCACTCCTGCCCGCGCAATGAGGCTGCGGCCAGGTTCCAGATGTAAATGTGGCAGGGTGAGTGAACGGGTCAGGCAGCCTTCAATAACTTTCTCCGCAATGATGCGGACGTATTCATCAATGTCGGGCTGTGGAAGCTCATCTTCGTGATATGCCACGCCCCATCCGCCACCTGGACTGAAATGCCAGTCTTCGTTGAGGCCAATCACTTTTGCAAGATCGAGTCCAATCTCGATGGCTTTGGTCAAGGGGCTTGCATCACGGAAGTTTGAGCCTTGATGAAAATGAATACCCTTCAACGGTAAATGATGTTCCTTGCAAAAACTGGCGGCTTCGAGAATCTCTTCGTGCGTCATGCCGAATTTGCTTTCATGCTGACCCGTCTGCGTGTGGGCATGATGTGTATCCACGGGGACACCGGGGAGTAGGCGGAGCCATAGGTTTAGGTCACTCTGAGGGGGCGTTTTTTGCGACCGAAGAGTCTCGGTTTTGCCGTGGTAGAGATTCTCACCTGCACTTGCGTGCGGTGCAAGTGTCGCTTCGCTCAGAATGACATGGATTCGGTTGAGTTCGCTGACATTGTCAACCACAATGGTTCCTGAATGTTGAATTGCAGACTGCAGATCGGCAACTGATTTATTTACGCCATGTACAAGTATATGTTGGCGCGGCACATTTCCCGAGACTGCAATCGCAATCTCTCCTTCACCCGTACAGTCAAGCCATAGTTTGTGTTCCTGCGTCCATTGGGCGATGGCTTTGCAGAGGAAAGCTTTGCCCGCGTATGTGATCGCGGATGGGCCGGGATAATAATCCTTGAGTGCACCTTTGTATGCTGCTACAGAGGCGTCCATAGTGGCGCGATCATAAATGTATAACGGAGTCCGGTAGAGGTCCGCGAGGGAGGCGAGGGCGCGTCCTGCAATGAAAAGAGAATCGTTTTGGATGCGAGTCGAATCAGGGAAGAGCGCCAGTCTATCCGCTATTTGGAAGGGGGAGGATGAATTCTGGATCATACTGAGATCGCTTCTATATATTTGGCAATTTGTAGGAGGAGTTTGCAGCTTCGACACGGTTCTTGCCAAGCCGTTTTGCCATGAGTTCGGCGTTGTCTGCGGCGAATAAGAGTTGAGCGGACGTTGTTCCGTCCTCGGGAAAAGAGGCGACTCCGATACTGAGGGTATAGCCGGATGTAGACTCGCCTGCCATGAAGCCCGGAGAATTGGCTTCGGCCGCGAAGCGTAAACGTTCAGCGAGCAGCAGGGCACCGGCTTTGTCTGTGAAGGGGAGCAGCAGGGCAAATTCCTCTCCGCCATAACGGGCGGCAATATCAGGGTTGCGTACGTTGGCACGCAGCAGATCGGCGATGGCTCGCAGACGGGTATCGCCAGCGGGATGGCCCCACGTATCGTTGTATAGTTTGAACGAGTCGATGTCTATGATAATAAGCGAGAGAGGTGGACCGTAACGTGCGACGCGGGCGACTTCAGACTCAAGGGCATAGTCGAACGCGCGGCGGTTAGCCAGCCCTGTCAGAGCATCCGTTAGGGCAAGAGATTTTACCTGGCTATGCAAACGCGCGTTCTCAATGGCAATGGACACCTGACCTGCGAAGGAGGTTAATATGGTTACATCTGTTTCAGTAAGTGGGTGACCGCGTTCTGATTCAACATTAAGCGCTCCCATTACGAGTCCTTCTTTTAGCAAGGGAACACAGATCTCGCTTTCCACTTCCTGAGAAGCCCGCAGAAAGCCAGGCTCACGGCGGACATCCGTGATGAACTCTATTTTCGCGTTCCGCACTGCACGCCCGACAATGCCGCTGGTTATAGGAATTTCTGTATAAACCATCTCTGGCGTATACCCGATCTGCGCGCCTAAACGAAGAACTTCGCCATCCAGCAGATAGATACTGACAAAGTTATAGCCGAATGTGTTTTGCAGCGTTTCGACAACGGTCTGAAATATCTGCTCCAATTCCAATGATGATGAAACTGTTTGGGAGACAGATTGCACAGCAGTGATGGCACGCAGACGGTCGCGGGCAACAGCAAAAAGGCGTGCCCTATGGATCGCGGTAACGGTATGGCTGGCTAATGTTTGAAACGTGTGCACTATTTCTGTGTAGAAATCATTGGGGGTTATGCTTTCAATATATAGGACACCAAGTAATTCGTCCTCATGTAACATTGGCAGGCCCACAGCCGAGCCGGTGCGAGTTCCGCGTGGCGGGGTAGCATAGTAAGGATCGCGTGAGACATCCCCTGTGATATAAACCTCCCGGCTGACGGCTGTATGCCCAATAATGCCCTGCTCCATCTTTACATGCAGGCCGGGGCTGAATCCCATATCTTCCGTCCCACCGATGGCGATGAGTTCCAATTCACCGTTTTCCACTGCCAATAATATGGCAGCTTCGGCATAACCAAAACTCCGAACAACGGTTTGCATAACGTGCCAGCAGATCTCGCGCTCATCCAGTAAACCAGCAATCTGACGACTGGCTTCCTCAAGCAATGCCAGCTGCGAAGCGCGGCGGTGTTCTGCTTCGAATACCTGTGCCTTGAATATTGCCAGCGCCACCTGACGCGCGGCTTGCTCGCAGATGGCGATTTCCTCTAAAGAGAAGCTATGGGGCTGATTAAAAGCGATAAGAACGGCACCTAATTTTTCGTTTCTAACGATCAATGGAAGTGCCAGCACGGAGCGTGCAGGAAATAAAGTAGCGATACGCGGGCTAAGGTAGGGCGTGTTAGACACATCCTCGATTACCAGAGAGTGACCGGCATGCAAAACGGATTCGGTGAGTGTGGTTTCGCCAGGTTCGGTGCGGAAAGAGGTATATGTGGCATGCATATTGCCATAAGCGGCTGCTGGCGTTGCAAGTTGCTTTGCATTGTCCCACAATGTGATGTAGGCTTCATCTGCCTCCAGCAGATCCCTCAGCTGCTCTGCAAATGTTTGGAGCATGGGCCCGAAATCGGATGTTTCGAGGGCCGCATACATGATTTCGTTCAACAATTTCATCTGTCGGGTATGACGAATTTCATCAGCAAGCAGATTATGTTCGCGGGTGATATCTGTAAAAGTTGCCACCACTGCAGATGGGTAAGTTTCGTCAAATTGGAAGAGCGGTTGTGTATTGATCGAGACCCAGGTCAAACTCCCATTGGGCCTGCGGAGGCCCATGATCACACCCATTTGAGATCGTCCCGTACGCAACGTAACCATGGACGGGTGCTCCTCGCCGGGGAAATCTGAGCCGTCTTCGTGAATGGCTCTCCAGCGCGGGTCCATGGATGAACGCCCATGCAATGTGTCGCTGGTGAGACCGAGGATGAGTTCGGCGCTGTTGTTGGACGTTTGGATTCTGCCAGCTTTGGAGTATACAACGATGCCCTCCGTCATAGCTGCGAGGACCGAGCGGTATCTCTCGTCACTCTCACGCAGGGATGACTGCCTCTGCCTGTGGATCCGTCGGCGATTATTGCTTGCAATTCCCACTAGTGAGGCAAAGATCAGGAAAAAGAAAAATATGTCTAGCCGCGCTGCGCCGAGAGAGACAAAGCTAAGTATTCCCCCGAGGATGAGCACAGCCACCACTGTATAGCTTCTCAGGGAGAAGAAAAACTCTCCTATAAGTATTGGAATGATCAGATAGAACAGGATGAATGTCCCGTTTTCACCACTCTCTCGACCAAGTAATTGAATAGTAAATATCCCGATAATGAATGCACTCAATACGAGTGCAACTGCAGACAGGAAATATCCCTTGCGGTTTAAGCCATAAGCCGCCGCAAAGAATATGATTGCCACAATTACGATCAAATCAGAAACGGTCATTTGATTGGAACGAATCATGAACTCGGCTTGAGAAATTCCCCCCGCAACAATCAGAATTAATAGCCCCCCGTTCAGCACGCGTGACAACGGACGACTCTCCGCATTGATAGCTTGCGAAGGCTCCACCAGTTGGCGCCAAAAATTCAGGAACGACTGAATCATCAAAGTTATGAAGCCTGATCCCTTCCAGGTCGTATATCCACCTGTAATTTAATATACCAGCGGAGATTCTTTAGAAGCATGCAATAAAAATTATACATCTTTATTGTATTGATGGCCCCCCAATATTAATGGTTACCTTACTCTACTCTCCAAAAAATAAATTCCACCAGACCTCCCATTTTGCCGCTTGGGTGGGAGAGGCGGTGGGAGTGTTTGCCTGGACCGCAACGACCCCAGGCTGCCCAATGGGGACAACCGGCAGATCACCATCCTGGATGTAGTGACCGTCTGTGCGTGCCCACTCCTCCACGGCTGCCGTCGAACCGGCGTAGGCAACCTGGGTCTGCAGGGCAAACTGGGTCTGGACGGCCTGCGTTGCTTGAGTCATCACAACTTCATGCTGCTTGTTAAGCATATTGAGTTCTTCGAGACGACGGTTAAATTCAAGGACAATGAAGACCAGGGCAAAGATCCCGATCATCACTACTACGCGGCGTACGTTAATGGGCAGGTTAAACATAGTTCCTATCTTAATCCTTCTCGAATTGTACGACAAGAAGCGGCTATAATCAATTATGTTACATTACAAAGTGCCGCATAAATATCTAAACTCGAAGTAGGAAATTTAGCCTTCAGTTTATTCCAAATAGTTTAGTAGATAATGAGACAAGCGGTAATATTTGAATATGAAACGGAAAAAGCATGCCAAAGGTAAAACAGGTCAATCATGTAGCCGTCGTCGTGGATGATATGGAAAAGGCCCTTTCTTTCTGGCGCGATGCTCTGGGCATGGATTTGCACGAACTGCGGGATGTACCTGCTGAAAAATCGCAGGTTGCGTTCCTGCCGCTACCTGGCTCGGAAGTGGAATTGGTGATGCCCACTACGGATGATTCAGGGATTGCAAAGTATCTCTCCAAACGCGGACCCGGCATGCATCATATTTGCCTGGAAGTGGATGATATCGAAGCCATGCTGACGCAATTGCGCTCAAAGGATGTGCGTCTCATCAACGAGGAACCGCGCACCACCTCAGACGGAAAAAAATACGCGTTCATTCACCCCGAAAGTACAGCGGGTGTGCTGGTGGAGTTGTATCAGGTTTAATTATTCTCGCTCCCGAAAAATATCGGGACGAGTGTTCTTCGAGGAGTTAAGACGAGGCGCACGGTTTCTTACAAACTCGCGCTTCGTCTGCGTTCGCCTGTTGGCTGACTCCGCTCAGCGCGAACCGTTCCAAGGTTTTTCCGTGTTCTATTAAACGCCATGCTTGATAACATCGAATACATCCTTCGCCAACAATGCGGCCTCAATAAAGATCTTCCCGTCATTGCGGGCATCTCCGGTGGGCCCGATAGCCTGTGCCTGATGGGCGCGCTGCGCAAGGCAGGATATCGCGTCGTTGTAGCGCACTTCAATCACAAGCTCAGACCTGATTCAGATGCGGATGCCAACATCGTCGAGCAGACTGCAGCGCGTCTTAATCTCCCTTCTGTGATCGAAAGTGGAGAGGTGCGCGCTTTCGCAGATGCTGAAAAACTCTCCATCGAAGAAGCCGCGCGCATCATGCGTTATCGTTTTTTGATGGGGCAGGCACGGCGTTTCCAAGCGCAGGCAGTTGCTGTTGGGCATACCGCCGACGATCAGGTGGAGACCGTGCTCATGCACTTTATCCGTGGCGCAGGTTTGGCTGGACTCAAAGGCATGAACTATCGTACGATCATCAATCTGTTCGATGCTGATATCCCGATCGTTCGCCCGTTGCTGGATATATGGCGCGAGGAAACGATTGTCTATTGTGCCGCGAACGGATTTCGTCCACGGCATGACCCCAGCAACGCGTCACTCGATTTTTTTCGCAATCGTTTGCGTCACCTGTTGATCCCTACGCTCGAATCCTACAACCCGCGGTTTCGCGAAGTGGTCTGGCGCACATCCCGTTCGCTGGCGGGCGACCATGAGATTATAACGGGCGTTTTGGATGACGCCTGGAAAAATTGCGTCGTGCACGATCATGGGGATTTTGTTGCCTTTGACCATGCCGCCTTGACGAAGACCCCCGTCGGAATCCAGCGGAACCTGATCCGCCGTGCAATGGAACGTATCCACCCTGACGATTTGGATCTCGGCTTCGCGACCATCGAGCGCGCCGCGAATTTCATTGCCGATTCGAATCAGCGTGGGCGCATGAACCTGCCAAAAGGTTTGCATTTGCTTCGTGAAGGCACGATGATTTATCTCATCGCGGGGGATGCGACTCTTCCGATAGAACGCTGGCCGCAATTGCCTGATGATGTTCATACTTTCCCATTGAAAATCCCCGGTCAGGTTACCTTGTCTGGTGGGTGGAAATTAAATTGTGAGCGCTGGAATATGGCCTCACTGGCATTGGAACAGGCGCGCTCAAACGATGATCCGTTTCAGGTCTGGCTGGATGCGAAGGGAATCTCAGATGCGCTCGAGTTGCGCGTCCGCCAGGAGGGAGATCGATTCGAGCCGCTCGGTATGGACGGCCATGAAGTGAAGATCTCTGATTTCTTCATCAACGTCAAATTGCCGCAACGAGTTCGCGACCGCTGGCCCCTGCTCTGTATGGGAGAGAAGGTCGTCTGGGTGCCTGGCTATCGTCCCGCGCACCCATTTAGGTTGACCGAGTCCACGCGGCAGGCGCTGTATTTTTCGATGAAGAGGGGATAAATAAATAAGTATCGGTGGTTGAGTAGCCCCGCACGCTTTTGCGGGGCGTATCGAAACCACCAGGTAAGCAAAACAAATTTTGTATTGTAGGTCTTGACACCTGCACTGCACCAAACGTAGTGCGGTGCAAGTGTATGAGCCCAAGAGCACGGCTCTACTCGACCACCAGCTTTTTTATTCTTTACTTCCGGCTAACTGCTTCAACTTAATATACAACTCGCGCCACTGGATCTTTGAAACACCGAGATTCTGGCGGATCTTATCAGGGTCTTCGCCGGCGCGATAATCGTGGAGCGCGCAGGTCCAGCGGCACATGTCGAAGGAGAGATGTTTCGTTAGCCCGGCTTCGTTGCTGATATCTTCGAGCAGATACTCCAGCCGCCGCGGCGACCAGGGAAAGAGTTGCTCTGTGGGCTGGTATTGAGCGCGGTATTCGTTGAAGGCGGTAATCCAATCATCGGGCAGAGTCAGCTTTCTCTCCTTGTAACGATTCGCCGGACTCGCATATTTGATGAAAACTTGTGGCCCATTGGGGGCATCCAGTTCGATGTGTTCGAGCTTGATCCCCAGAGTCTCGCTTTTTTTGATGCCTGTTGTCAGCAAAAGATAGACGAGCGCATAAGGACGCGCATCCGGCTTGCGTTCGCGGCGGTGACGGTCTGCTGCCAAAAGGACCGCGTCATACTCATTGGACGTCAACACAGTGGGGAGCGGGCTGATGGCAGAACGCTGCGCAACCTTTTCGGCGGGGTCCACGATCAGAACGCCATATTGATGCAGCCAGCGGAATAGAGACTTGGTGGCGGTGATGCGCCGCGCCAGCGTTTTTGGGCTGCATGGAACGGCGCGCTCCTTTTCCATCCATTCAAAGTAGCGGTTGAGCTCTTTCGTAGAGACCATGCCCAGGGTGGTATCCGGGGGCAGAAACGTGGTAAGCAGGCGCACATCTGAGAGGAAGGCCTTGATCGTGTTCGGCGAGCGGCCTTGATCTGCCAGATACACCTCCCAAGATTTGATAGCGGAGGCCAGGCTGGTTTGTGGGGTTAGATGCGAAGTTAATTTGGTATCAGGCATGACATTCTCCTGTTCTTTCGTCCTTTCGAGAGCCTCAAGGCAGGCTTTCTTCTGCGCATAGTTTAACGAAAAAAGGAGGGGATGTCAACCAAATTACTGCCCCAACTTCCCTAGGCCGAAACACGGCTCATAGATTGACCTCACCCCTAACCCTCCCTACGCTTTGCTACGGGATGTCCGCAATCTCCCAAAGGGGAGATGTACTGCTTCTCAGAGCACTTTTATTCTTCCAAAGTAAGGGTCCCAATATTATGGGCCTCCCCGGCCTGGATGAAGGAGCGCTCAGAGGAGATGCCGAACTGGTCCGTGAGTTGTGCCCAACCGCCATCACCAGTCTCGGCGACGATAACATAATATCCCGCGGGAACATTTTCAATAAGGAAAGCCCCGTTTGCATCTGTTGTTGTGGAGAGGGAGAATGGCTGTTCTGAGCAGGGGGTATCTCCTGAGAAAGTGGATGCCAACGTCTCAACGCAGATCTCCACGCGCGCATCTGCAAGCGGAGTCCCATCCGCCTTCTCGATGGTCCCGGTCAGTGAAGCCTCGTCTTTTTCTTCGAGTGCGGGCAGGGCGGGACCGTCCTTCGTCACGATGACAAATTCAATGTCATTATCACCCAAACCAGAATTGCTCATTAAAAAAGTCTTCCAATCCACACCATCGAAAACGGTGAGCCCATAGGTTGTGCCCAGCCACACGCGTCCGCCGCTATCGGCCGAGATGGATGTGACATAGTTGCTCATGAGGCGTTCTGAAGCGCGATCATATTGTGTCCATGTATTGCCATCGAACAGATACGCGCCCGCGCTGAGTGTTCCGAGCCAGGCTTGTCCTTTGGAATCGATCCCGATGGTTTCAGGTGTGTTGTAATCCGTTGACTCAATGGATTGCCATTCGCCATTCTCAAAGATATCCACGCCGCTGCTATGGGCAGCCCATGGCCGTCCCTTCGCATCCAGCGTAAGTGCATTGAAGAAACGACTCTCACTAAAGCCTTGTCCCTCCTGGAAGACTGCCCATGTGTCGTTTTCGAAGGAAGCTACACTCCTGGATGTGACGACCCAAACTTTCCCATCGGGAGCGATCTCTACATCGTACACCAACTCATTGGCGGATTCGCCGCTTGCCAGATTTTCGGGTCCGTAAGTCGTCCATTGACCGTTGGCATAATGACTCACCCCCTGGAAGTGTGCCACCCAGATACCGCCGTCTGCATCACAGGCGATCCCATCCGGTGAGGACGCAGTGTCCATTTCAGGAATCTGCTTAAAGGTTGTACCATCAAATAAAGCGACTCCGCTAATATGCGCAACCGCAATTTGACCATCCGGGCAGACTGCGCCGGCGTAAAGGTAATTATTGGGCAAGCCTGAATTTTCGTTTGTATAGATCTGCCAGCCGTTTTCATTCAGACAACTTAATCCATTTCCTGACCCAGCGCAAAGAATACCCGCGCCCTGCGGGGCCACAGTTGCAGGTTCCACTTCAGGTTGCCGTGGGGCTTCGGTGGGCGTGGTTTCCTGGGTTTCCAATTGTTGAGGTTCTTGCGTGCTCGCAGTTTCGGTACCAGCAAGACCCTGACATGCCAGGCTTGCCAATGCTAAAGACAAAATTGCCAACAAGATGGGGTTGTATTTTGAGTTCATTTTTCTCCTAATTAATGCCCCAATTTCTCCGGGCTAAAGCATGGCTCATAGTCGTACCCTAAAATCAACAGATAATGAGTAGTGCTGGTTGGGTCTGGTGCAGAGATCAAGTTGCCGGGTAATAGTCCCATCACATCCATGATAGGGTTACTTTGGGCGCTATCTTGCAGGACGGTTTTGTCGATCAGAACGGAGTAAGCGTAGTCCTGCCGGTCGGAGGGGACGATGCGCGTCTCGTAGCCCGCGTAGCTAAGACGGGAAGTCGCGAGTGATTCATATCCTGCCACGGAGGTGCCGTTCATCACGTCTATGACGATGGATTGTTTTTGTACAGACTTTGTTGCAGGTGACATTGCTTCGGTTAACATTTGTCCCAGGGCAGCTTCATTGGGTAGCAGAACATACGCGCCCGCATCCGTGATCCATGAATTGACCAGAGGCGGTCTGATGTAATAACTGCGGATATCTGCACTCGTCATCTTGGGGGCATAGACCGCTAACTGCAAAAGATCACCAAGCCCCAGGTCTGTTTCCACTGAGCTTTTGAGATCATCATATAACTCAGGGATGCGTGTGAGTGTATTAGCCTGGAGAGCCTGAGCGAATAAGGAACGCAGAACTTCCTGCTGACGGCGACCACGATCGAAGTCACTAGATTTTTGGCGCGAGCGCGCGTACCACAAGGCGAGGTCACCATCCATGTGGATGAGTCCCGGGCCGGTGGTATATAGATGCCAGTTATCTTCGTTATATGGATCGTAACTGGGGTCAATTAGACGCCAGTCTGTATAAGCACATGAGACAGGCACGTCCACACCGCCGAGGGTATCCACGACCTGGCTAAAGCCACTGAAGTCCACCATGGCGGTGTGGTCAATGCGGATGCCAAGGTTGTAGAGGATCGTGTCCTTCAACAGGCCCGGCCCGCCACCTGGGTAGCCAGTTGATATTCCATGTTGATAGGCAGTGTTGATGCGCTGATTCTGCCACTCAGGGATTGAAACCCACAAGTCACGCGGGATCGAAATGAGCGAGACCTGTCCTTCGTTGGGACGCAGGATGGCGATGACCATTGTATCCGTGCGGAAAGATGTGCCTGACCTTACATCCGAACCAATGAGTAGGAAGTTGACTGTCTCCTGTCCGTTGTTCAAGACCTGGCTGCCAGACGCGTCAATCGTTGCCAATGGGGCGACAGTGTTGATGAGCATGTTCGCATCAATGGTAGGGACCTCAGTCTGAGTCGATGCAGGTAGGGTCGCTGTTTGGGTAACGGAATCAGATAGCGGCGTGGATTGAAGCGCATCCTGGGTGGGGAGAGATGAAGTCAGCATCGAGGGAATCGGTTGGAAGGGGGTCGGAGTCGGCGAAGCGTTCGGCGCCATGGTCACCAGAACGAATGGAAGAGTTGGCTGAACATTAGCAGACGCGGCCGATCCGCATCCAGCAAGTATCAGGCTCGCGAGGAGGCTCACATATGAAAGGCTTTTCATCTGTTAGGGCGGCACTACAGTGAAAGAAGCGGTTGGCGTGGGTGGGACTTCAGTGGTTGGTATTTGTGAGGCAGTGGCAGTGGGCAGGTCAGTGGAGGTTGGTATCTCTGTTGTGACAATTGGCTGCGAGGTATTGGTTGCTGTTGGAAGATCCGGAACGATGGTAATGCCGGGAGTGCGCGTGGGCACGTTTGGCACCCAGAGTCTTTGCCCGGCAAAAATTGTGATGGACGATCCCATGCAATTGGCTCGCTGTAACTGCGGGACTGTCGTTCCATAGGATAATGAGATGCGGAATAAATTATCACCCGGTTGTACAATATATGCCCTCACCCAGCCAAAGGGAGGGCCGCACGGGATCACAGTGACGGTTGCGGGAACGGGAGGCACAAGCAGCAGGTAACCAGCCGGTAGCTCAAGAGAGGAAAGGCAGTTCGCCGCGCTCAAGATCTCGGTAGTGGTTCTATATCGTTGCGCAATGGAATAGACCGTGTCACCGGCTGTGAGGGTGATTTGTATCCAGCCCGCGGGAGGCGGTGCGCAGATAGTGGGAGAGGATGATGTAAGGCCCGCGGTTTGAGTTGCAGTTGGCGTGGCAGAGGGTGTTTCGCTTTGCGCGCTTGCGAGTGAGGCGGTGATCGTAGGGAAATTCAATTGCAAAGTTGGCGGGATTTGTGTTGGCGTTGCAAGGGAAGGAAACGTTTCAGCCAGCGACAGGAAGATTCCCCCGATCACTAGAATGGCTGAAATCAGTCCAATGATAATCCCAACACTCAATTGGCGTATAGGCTTCATGATCTACTTCTCCGCAGTCTTCATGGCCACATTCTTTGCGATGGGCAGGAGCACACTAAATGTGGAACCCACGCCCGGCTCGCTCTCCACCCAGATGCGCCCTTTTTGCGCTTCGGTGAGCGTCTTGGCGATGGAAAGCCCCACGCCTGTATCGCCCACACCCTGAATAAGGACATTATCGGCACGATACAAACGAGTGAACACACGTGACATATCTTCAGGAGGGATGCCCCCGCCGGTGTCGCTTACCTGAATGAGGACGTATTCCTTGCCATCTTCTGCCTTTGTTTGGACTCGTAGATGCACAGCTCCTTCCAACGGGGAGGCGGCTCCCGCGTTTTGAAGGAGGTGGATCAAGATCTGTTGCAGGGCCTCGCGGTCGGCATAGATGGGTGCCACATTCTTCGGCAGGTCCAGATGCATCGAGATATTCTTCTCGCGTACCTGGCTGCTCGTATAAGACATGGCGTTATCAATAATTACATTCAAATCCACCGGTTCAGGTTTGAGATCGTTGAGCCCTGTTTCAAGAGTCGTTACCTGGATCAGGTCGTCGATCAATGAGCCGATACGTTCCGTGGAGGCCTTGATGCGCTCCACGAACTTGCGTTGCAGCGCGCCCAGAATGCCAACAGATTCGCCCAACAGCAGATCGGTGTAGCCTACAATGGATGACATCGGCTGGCGCAACTCCTGTGAAATGGACGCGACCACCTCTGCCTGTTCTGTCGAATGTGCAGTGGATGTACTCTTTTCGGCTTCGATGAGCCGCATATTTGCTTCTGCGATCTGGTTTTGTAATCGAGCTACCTCCTGAAGCGACATGCGCAATTCGCTTTCGATTTGAAGTGAGTTTGCGGCAGAGGCTGCATTCGTGCTCTTGACTTTCCTTGTGGCGCGTAATTCTTCATTCTCTTGTTTAAGACGTTCGATGGCTCTCTGCGCTTCCTCCTGCATTTTTGTAAGCGCCGCCAGATTTTCCGCCTGGGCAAGTCCCTCCTGAGAGTCTGCTCGCACAGCCTCCACCTGTTTCAACAGGTCGTTGTTGCGCTTCTCCAGGTCTGTGATGCGCGCTTGTGCCACATCCAGAGCTTGTTTGGTCTGCTCGCCTCTTTGCTCGAGCGAGGTCATCTTCTGTCCGCGCTGGATGATGGGCACAAGTGAGAGAGCGATATTCGCAAGGAACGCCTGGTCCTCTGCGCTCCATAGACGGTTAGAGTACGGGGACAACAACAGCACCCCACCTATCGGGTCTTTCTCCGGAGTAACGATCGGGACGCTCAATAAATGACCCGGGTTGGTGAGACCCAACAAGTCACTCAATCCCTTGATATCAGCGGAGGTACTGCTGGATGGCAATCGCAGTGGACGTCCGCGCTGGAGGGCGTTGGTAAGCATGGGGATGACGCTCTTGTTCATGCTGCCGCCCTCAAGGTTCTCCTCGCGGATCAAATCATAGCCGCTGGCAATTTGCATCTGGTTTTTATTATCGGTGAGATAAATGAGGAAGCACAAGTCGGCCAGCATTGTCTGAGCGATGGCGCGTGTGATGGCCTCACTGACCTTATCCGAGCTTGATTCGCCTGCAAGCGCCAGTAGCGCGTGGAAAGTCTTGGGGTCTGTGCTGTAGCGGCGGCGTTCCCCGGAAGGCGCATCCTGCGGTTTGACGGTCGTCAGGGCGTTTGATGGTGCAGGGAAACGCTGAGGCAGGGTCATCAGAATAGGATAGGCCGCCATATGTGCAAGCCGCACCACAGCGGGAAAATCGCCGTCGATGCGCCCGAATAGCATGTGAAGAAGATGCCCTACAAAGCTAAGCAGGAAAACAGCCATGCCATATCCCCATCCGTTCGGGCGGCGGATCAGCAAAATGAACAGGCCAAAGACCGAGAAAGTGATGCTGCCCAATTGCCAGAAGCCATCATAACTTGTCTGATTATAGGGGGTTAGCGAAGTTTCTGCAGAATAAGCAACCAGGCTGAGCCCTAGCGCCGCGATCACCAGCAGACTGAGTAACCACGTAGCCGCGTCCGCCGAGCGACTGGGTTCAGGGAATGCCCATAACCAGATCATCCACACCAGTGAAAAGAGCGAAACCGCCCGGTCCAGTGGCGGTAGGAAGAGAGGCAGGTTGATAATGCCTTGTATCCCCAAACCACTTATGATGAATAGCCCGATCTGTGCGATCAGCAGCATCCCCAGCCCGAACATCGTCCGCCGCGCCTGTGGGAATTCGCTCGACTGCCAATGGACGAACGCCGCCTGCAACGCGCCTGCGATGGAGAACACCAATATGAGATGATAGATCAGGCTTCCTTCAGGCCCAGTGAGAAGGGAAAAAAAACGACCAACGGATGCACCCATGTTACCTGTGATTATATTCCACTTGTCGAAATCTGTCGTGAAATCCAGTTGATATAAATTGCAAGACTATAAATAATTCCTGAAGTTACACGCCCCGAACCCTTATAATATGTTACATGCATCGCAACGCCACCCGGATTGTGTCGGTCCTCCTGCTTATCCTGCTGGCTATTTTTGCGCCTGTGATCATCTCTGGTTATTCTGAGCTGAAAAAAGCGCGCAGCGCAAGTTCCTATACTGAAGCCGCGCAGCATTATCAATCTGCTGTGCGGCGCATCCCCTGGCGCGCCGACCTGCATGAACTGGCGGGTCACTCTTATTATTACGCAAAAGAATATACAAAGGCAGATGCTGCCTACGAGGAAGCGTTGCAGCGTAATGCTCTTTCAGCAGAAGGCTGGGTAGCGTGGGGGGATGTCAATTACTTGAACAATGACCCACAACGTGCGGCTGAAATTTGGGAACAGGCTCTCGAACAGAAAGCCCCATCTGCAAATCTTTATTCGCGGCTTGCTCAAATTTATCAGGAGGATAGTGATTATTCCAAAGCTGCAAATTCTTTGCAAAGGTATGTGTTAATTCATTCGGATGATGCCTCCGCGCATTACAGATTGGGACTCCTTTTGACTCTTTCTGATTCGAACACTGCCTCATCGGAATTACTGACCGCTTCACAACTTGACCCTCAATTTGATCCCGCTGTGCAGACTCTTCGCACCGCCTTGAATCTGGCCGCGTTAAATGGCACACCCTCTGAGCGACTCGTCATCATCGGCCGCGGACTCGGCTTGGTACAGGAATGGGAACTGGCGCGTGTGGCCTTTGAAGAAGCCGTGCGCGTGGATGAGAAAAATGCTGATGCGTGGGCATGGCTTGGGGAGGCGCGCCAGCAAACAGGTCAGGCAGGAGCCGAAAGCGATCTTGAATTTGCCATGCGCCTGAATCCAAATTCATCCACTGTGCGTGGCCTGCGTGGGCTTTACTTCCAGCGGACGAACAACTTTCGGCAGGCGTTGGAAGAGTTTCAATTTGCCTCCAAGCTTGAATCGGATAATCCCGCCTGGAGAGTTTCCATTGGCGAGGCACATTCCAAGTTGGGAGATCTGATCCTGGCGCTGGAAGCCTATAAATCTGCCACCACGTTGGCGCCAGACGACGCACACTATTGGCGTTTGCTGGCAATGTTTTGCGCGCAAAATGGAGTCAACATTAGAGATGTTGGCGTTCCTGCTGCTCAGAAAGCCGTAGTGCTGTCTGAAGATGACTCAACCGCGCTGGATCTACTCGGATGGCTGCTACTGCTGGATGCGCGTTACGATGACGCTGAAAATATCCTGGCGCGAGCGCTTGACTTGGATTCTCAAAATGCATCTGCACATTTGCATCTTGCTTTGGTGTATTTGCAAAAAGATGACCGTGTTTCCGCGTATGATCATTTGGTGTTGGCGCGCGACTTGGGAAGCGTCGAAGCTGAAGTGTTATTAGGTCAATATTTTCCGTAACTATATCGCGCCCCCGAAAAAGCATCGGGACGATGTGAGCGGAGGGTCAAGCGATAGCGAGAACCGTAGACGTGCGCGGGTTTATTTCTGATAAAATCCTCGCATGAAATTCCTGCGCTTTCTTTCATCCTTCTCACCTGCACTTGCGTGCGGTGCAAGTGTCTTTCTTTTTCTTTCCGCTTGTAATGCTGCGCCCGTCCCGACTTTGCCCATCGCCAATTCCGGTGACATTTTGTTTCAGGATAAATTCGAAAATAGCACTACAGGCTGGGACCGCGTCTCCAACAATAATGGCATTATGGATTACGATCTCGGCGGATATCGGATCCTGGTGCAGCAGCCTGCCATGAACTTCTGGGCCACACCAAACAGGAATTTTAGAGACGTGCGTGTCGAAGCGGATGTGACCCGTTTGAACGGGCCTGACGAAAACCGTAGTGGTCTTATCTGCCGCTATCAAAAAGCGGATTACTATTTCTTTATCATCAGCAGTGATGGGTTTTATGCCATCGGAAAATTCATTGGAGGAAATACAATTTTGCTTGGGCAAAGTGAAATGCAGGCCTCAGAATTTATTCAAACAGGTTCGACGAATCACTTGCGCGCCGATTGCATTGGAGATACATTAACCCTCTTCGTGAATTTCAACGAAGTGGCCTCTGCGCAGGACACTGATTTCGCTTCCGGTGATGTCGGCTTGCTGGCCGGCTCGTTTTCAGAATCTGGTGTGGATGTCTCGTTCGATAATTTTGTGGTTATGCAACCGTGATCGTAGGGGCGGGGTCTTCCCGCCCCGGGCGAGATGACCTCGCTCCTACAGGATTACATGAAAATCTTCCTCGATACCATCGGCTGTCGCCTTAATCAAGCTGAGATCGAAAGCATGGCGCGCCAATTCCGCGTGGCGGGTCATGAGATCGTCGCTTCTGCAGACATGGCGGATATGGCTGTCGTCAATACCTGTGCGGTGACGAATGATGCTGCATCCGAATCGCGTAGCAAGATCCGTCAGATCGGGCGTGCGGGCGTGAATGAAATTGTGGCAACGGGTTGCTGGGCAACTCTGCAACCGCAACGCGCCAATGATTTACCGAATATTTTTCGAGTTATAACCAATGACCGTAAAGACCATCTTGTTGCAGATGTATTAGATCTTCCTCAACAAATATTCGATATTGAGCCAATTTCACGCCAGCCTTTGCCGGGTCTGCATCGTCGCACACGCGCCTTTATTAAAGTGCAGGATGGCTGTGACAATCACTGTACGTTCTGTATCACAACTGTTGCGCGTGGCAAGGGGCGCAGTCGTTCTCTGGCTGATGTGATCTTTGATATCAGATCTGCATTGGATGGTGGTGCAAAAGAAATTGTTTTAACGGGCGTCCATCTTGGCTCATGGGGATACGACTTTTCGACTCCGTTTATGGGAGACTCCGGAAATCATCTGAGTGACCTTATCAAAGCAATTCTTAACGAAACGGATGTGCCACGCCTGAGACTCTCCTCTCTCGAGCCTTGGGATTTGAACGAGGACTTTTTCTCATTATGGGAAGATAAACGCCTCATGCCGCACCTGCATCTGCCTCTGCAATCTGGATGCGCATCCACGCTGAAGCGTATGGCGCGCAAGACCACGCCACAATCCTTCCGTGAGCTGGTATCCGCTGCGCGCAATGTAATGCCTGATGTCGCGCTGACAACCGACATCATTGCTGGCTTCCCCGGTGAAACGGAAGATGAATTTGCCGAGTCTTTGGTATTTGTAAAGGAGATGAATTTCGCGGGTGGGCATGTCTTCACGTATTCGCCGCGTCCTGGTACTGGGGCTGCGAGGATGAAGGGGCAGATCCGGCCGGAGCTTGGGAAGAAGCGGAACCACATCCTGCATGAAGCATTGGAAAATTCGGCGAAATCCTATCGACAAAAATTCATCGGGCAGACCATGTCTGTACTCTGGGAGTCCACCTCAGAAGTGGGCGACCTGGGCTGGCAAATGGAAGGGTGGACAGGGAATTATTTGCGTGTAAAAGCTTTTGCTCCATCACCGCGCTGGAATGAGATAGATAAGCTGCAATTGAACGCCGAAGCGAAAAGTGGCTTGATCGGGGAACTGGTAACCTAGATGTCTCTTGAAAGATCCGTTGCGATCAGTAATCATGAACCAGAACAAAAGAAGCGTACCATTTTTCTTTTTGCCATGATGGTTCCGATATTTCTGATCGTTAGTCTGTTGATATCGAAAATAATTGACGCGCATACGAGGGATTTCGCGGCTTACTGGCAGGCGGGACATATGCTTTTATCTGGACAGGATGTATACGACAGCCCCACGTGGATCGCCGAGCGCGAGCTGCTGCGGACAGCCCCTCACTCGGAACCAACATTTCAATATCCTTTGCCGTTTGCCATCTTGTTTGCTCCCCTTGCAATGCTTTCAGTTCAGTCGGCCTACACGCTTTGGATATTTCTCGCGCAGGCCGCAATATTGGCTTCGATTGTGATTCTGTTGGGTTTTTACCCCACAAGATCTGGTTATATTGAACTGGCAATCGTTGCTGGTATCTTTTTGTTCCGGTCGGCGTTCAGTGTCATTGTGGGCGGGCAAATTCTGCCTTTCCTGCTGTTTTTCGTCAGTCTTGCAATCTTTCTGTTCGATCAGAAAAAATGGTTTTGGGGCAGCTTCATATTATCTCTGCTCAGTGTCAAGCCGAGCATTGGGCTTCCTTTGTTGGCACTCGCTGGTATCTGGCTTTTGTCGCGAAAGCAATGGATGGGGATTCTTGGCATGCTGATGGGTGGCATTGCGTTGTTCCTGATCGGCGCGCTGGTGAATCCGCATTGGGTGGTTGATTATGTAAATATAGGCGGAGATTCTTTTAGCAAATACTTCGGTATGCATCCTACATTGTGGGGAGTGGTTGACAAGATGCTGGTCGTAAACAGCCGCAGCCTGGTAGCTGGCCTGCTGCTCGCGCTCACTATTTTTCTGCTGGAAGCCTACCTTTTCCACAAGACTCAGGTTGGACCTTTTGAAGCATTTGCAGCCATCCTTCCGGCCGGGTTGCTGATCGCGCCATATTCATGGGCCTACGATCAGATCCTGCTTACAGTCCCAATTGTGTATTTGGTGATGAAAATTTCGATCTCACGGGGAAGTAAAGTTGCTGTCCTCTTTCTGTTCGGGATCGTTGCGTTGGCTGTTGTCCTTGTTTCCATTGCCTATTTAGTTGATCACGATGTATGGAGTGTGATAACACCCTTTCTTCTGTGGATATTGGTCAGATACTTTATAACCAAAAAAGCGCGACTCGAAAATTGATCGCCACTGCCGATACTTTGATGACAGGTAAGGAGCAATATATGGGTCGGGATAAGTGTGCTGTGTGGAAAAGAATGGAGCGGTAAAATGAAATTGATCTTGAAAAGGAGAATACATGACCGCTCTAATCATTGATGGAAAACTTATTGCTCAACAAGTGCGCGCTGAGGTTGCGGTTGCGGTTGCGCAGCGTGTGAAATCGGGGAAACAAAAACCGACTCTGGCGACTGTGTTGGTCGGTGATCGAACAGATTCTGCTACTTACGTGGCGTCGAAAGGAAAGGCCTGTCAGGAATTGGGGATGGGCTCGATCAGTGAACATCTGCCTGCCAGCGCCACACAGGAACAAGTTGAAGAGTTGGTGAGGCGCTTAAATGCAGATCCGAAAGTGAGCGGTATTCTGGTGCAACTGCCCATGCCATCTCATATCGATGAAGAACGCGTCCTGTCGCTGATCAACATCGAGAAAGACGTGGATGGTTTTTCACCACTTAATATCGGCCGTCTGGCTCAGAAAGGACGTGAACCTCTGTTCGTGCCATGCACGCCGTATGGATGTATTTATTTGCTTGAAAAGGTCGGCGTGCAAATTGAAGGAGCGAATGCAGTTGTATTGGGGCGCTCGAATATCGTAGGAATGCCGGCGGCGTTGCTGCTGATTGGGAAGAATGCAACTGTGACAGTCTGTCATTCACGTACAAAGGATTTGCCATCCGTTATTCGTAATGCAGATATCCTGATTGCGGCAATTGGCAAACCAGAATTCGTGCGCGGGGATTGGGTTAAACCGGGCGCGGCGGTCATTGACGTAGGCATCAACTCCAAGCCTGATGCAACGAAGAAGAGTGGCTATCGCCTCGTAGGCGACGTGAACTTTGATGAGGCAAAGGAAGTAGCAGGATTC
Organism: Anaerolineales bacterium; assembly: GCA_045402985.1. Taxonomy (GTDB): domain Bacteria; phylum Chloroflexota; class Anaerolineae; order Anaerolineales; family Villigracilaceae; genus Defluviilinea. The sequence goes on along the minus strand of JAXIPJ010000439.1, from coordinate 16,217 downwards.
ATCACGCCTGTTCCCGGAGGGGTGGGCCCAATGACCATCGCGATGTTGATGAGGAATACAGCCCGCGCAGCTGAAATTCAGGATCCCTAGATCGAAACGGTATCCACTCAAAGTGTCGCGTTGAAGCGCCATTTGGTTTACATCCGCCTTTAAAGTGGATGTAAGTGAATATTTGGGAATGTGGGGCTTTCATTTTAATTCCGTATTGTATTGCGACTGGGAGATTAGATTTTGATATACTTGGCCCATGTCCCCAGATAAGGTTGGAAGATATAAGATCAAATCCGAATTGGGACGCGGCGGTATGGCGACGGTCTACCGCGCGTACGATCCCAGTTTTGATCGTGAAGTAGCTGTTAAGGTATTGCCGCGTGAGATGGTGCATAACCTGGTCTTCCGCGTGCGCTTTAAACGCGAACTCAAAATGATAGCTTCGCTGGAGCACCCTGCGATCGTGCCTGTATATGATGTGGGTGAAGAACAGGACGGTCGGCAGTATTTTGTGATGCGTTATATGGGTGGCGAGTCTCTCTCAGATTGGATTAAGCGGGGGGCGTTATCGCTACAGGATACAGCAATACTTATTGAAAGGCTTGCGTCCGCTTTAGATTATGCCCACCAGAAAGGCATTGTTCACCGCGACATCAAGCCGGATAACGTTCTCTTTGATGACACCAATCATCCGTATCTCACTGACTTTGGCATTGCCAAACTGACCGAGTCGGCTATTTCCGCAACGGGTGGCGGCACGATGGGTACACCTGCCTACGTCAGCCCCGAACAGGCACAGGGCGCAAAGGTTGACAGCCGCGCGGATATCTACGGCATGGGCGTGATGATCTATGAAATGCTGACCGGTAAGAAGCCGTATGATGCCGAGTCACCCATGTCTGTAGCCGTCAGGCATATTACCGAGCCCATTCCAGATATTTTACAAGCCAAGCCAGATCTTCCCATCGAAGTGGATGCGATCATCAGAAAGGCAATGGCAAAGGATCGGGAAGATCGTTATCCCAATGCCATAGAACTATCGCGTGCATTGAATCGCGCAGCTTTTGGCGATGATCGTACAAACCCAGCTTCTCCGTCCATGTTCAACACCAGGCAAAACACCATGGCCCAGTCCCGCCGCAGAGTTGGCTTTATCGTGGCAGGCATGATCTTGCTGGTCGTTCTCGCAGGAGCGTTTGCGTTGAGCCGTCAGTTACCGCTTGTCCCGGCTGTTGATATGACGCGTACAGCCGCCGCGACCCCAGTGGCTGCAACTGCCACGCGAACGTCCATTCCTCAATCAACGGCTACAGCCACAATAGTCTCAACAGCCGCGGCCACCGAAGCCACTGCAATACCTACCGAGCCAATATCAACAACTGTCCCACCGTTTGGCAACGCGGATAGGATCGCTTTCGTAGCGGGAAATGGCATTTACTTGATGAATGTAGATGGTAGCGATCTCATCCAGATACGGACCGAGAATTCAGCCAAATCAAATCTCCATTGGATGTTCGATGGCAGGTTGGTATATATTTCCCGTAATTGCGCAAATGCGATGGATGTTGAAACTAGAAGCATAGAGGAGCTCGTTTGCATTGACGCCAATGAAGTACTCGAGGATTTTCGTGTCTCACCAGATGGCAAGTGGATGGCGATCAGCATCCAACGCACGCTGAATATACTTCCGTTTGATCTTGATTTATTGAAAGATGTGGAGACAAGGTTTGGCCTGGCTTTGCTTAGGGAAAACTGCTTCTATAATCAATATGCATTTAGGGATTTGCTCTGGTCAAAAAGTGGGACTCAGCTCGCGGCTCGTGTTGTGGATACTGAGAGGGTCAGCTCTGACCAGATCTTCCTGGTGAATGTGGACCTGCCCAACTGCGACACGATTGGCCCTGTGCGTATCGACAGGATCCCCGGTTCGCACTTTGACTTTGACAGCGCCAGCACGAAACGCATTACCAGCTTTGATTGGAACGGCGATAATTTGTTCCTGTTGAATGATGCCATTCGCAATGACGGCTTCGGAGATCTATATATTTATGATACCAAAACCAGACAGGGACAGAAAATAAACCCGATCGACGGCTTGTGTTGTTACCGCGATGCCCGCTGGAGCCCGGACGGAATGTACATCCTTTTTGTCTTTCAAAAATTTGACAGCGACATGATAGAACTTTATTATGTGAAATATAGTGACATCCAGGAAGGAAAAACATTGATGCCTGTGGCAATCCCCGGCGAATTCCTGACACAACGCGACAAGCCACAGCCTGCCATCAGAGCAGCCCGATAAAGCAGAATAAACTCCGATAAAACCCTATAAACAATTCAGTTCCATGAATATGCAGCCTGCCTCGAATGGGCGGGATTTTGCCATTAAACCTTGACATATTCATAAACTAATACTATTATTATATTAATAATAGTATTAGATGCAGTCTACTGAAAGGAGATATAGTGGTTGATTCGCCTACCCTTACGAAGAAATTCCAGAAAGAATTGAACGCAGGCATCGCCTCGCTGGTATTGCTTACCGTATTGAACAAGAACAGCAAACCTATGTATGGATACCAGATCGCGAAACTTCTCGAAGACTATAGTGGGGACGCATCTTTTATGAAGCAAGGCGCGTTGTATCCTGTGCTTCATTCGCTGGAGAATAGCGGCTTGTTGGAAAGCAAGGTGGAGCCTTCTGTCTCAGGTCCACCGCGCAGATATTATGAGATCACATCCGAGGGCAAAGAAACGCTCGCCATTTGGCAGGGTGTATGGAAGCAAATGAAGTCATTCGTGGACCGCGCAATTAAAGGAGGATGACCATGATTAAATCTATTGAGGAATATTTGGATCTGCTGAAAACTGAACTGCAAGGGAGTGATGCTGCGACCATTCAGGACGCGCTCGCAGACGCGGAGGAACATCTCAGGGCCGCGCTGGCTAATTTATGCGAGGCACGGCCCGAAATATCCGGGCAAGATGCGTTGGGACAAGTCATCGAACACTATGGCTCACCCTCCGAGACAGCATCTGCTTATGTAGAAGTGGAACGGCGAACAGTCCCACAACTCACGCGCGAAACCCCAAAAAATACTTCACTTGGTAATTTCTTTGGCGTATATACAGATGCGCGTGCATGGGGGGCCCTGCTTTACATGTTGATCGCCTTCGTCACGGGCGTTTTGTACTTCATCTGGGCTGTGACGGGCCTTTCAATTTCACTATCATTCTCGATCTTCATCTTCGGTTTGCCGCTTGCATTGCTATTTCTGCTCTCGGTGCGAGGGCTTGCTTTGCTTGAGGGTCGTCTCGTCGAAGCGCTACTGGGCGTGCGCATGCCGCGCCGTCCGTTGTTCACGCAACAAAACCTGAAATGGTTCGACCGACTCAAAGAACTCGCAATGGACAAGCACACCTGGTTCTCGATCCTTTATATGTTCATCCAGTTCGTTTTGGGAACGATTTATTTTGTGTTGTTCGTCACTGTGTTAAGCTTCTCGCTTTCGCTTTTCGCAATTCCCTTTATACAGGAAGTGTTTGATCAGGGTGCAATCCTCGTAAGCGGCGATACATATTCTTATGTTCCCACTTTCTTCTATCCCCTGCTGATTCTGGGCGGTGTTTTGTTATGGACAACTTTCATGAATCTGGCGCGTGGCGTGGGACAATTACACGGACGCCTTGCAAAATTTATGCTGGTCACGGATTAGAACAGAAAGAAGCATGTAAAATACAGAAGGCGGAAGGCAGTTTGACTGCTTTCTGCCTTCTGTTTAGTTTTTAGAATCACTCGAACCTAAATCTCCAAACGCCTACGCCGAAGAAGATTCCCGCAAACACAATCAACATGCCCGCTTCGGGGAGAATCTCTACAACGCCTGCTCCGCGCAGAAGTAAATCAAGCAGACCTTGCATTGCCCAGGTAGTGGGAAAAATCTGCGCGATGTTTTGCATCACAGGAGGGAACAACTCCAGCGGAAACCAACATCCGCCCAACATGCCTAGCATCATGCCAGCCATGATGCTTAATCCCGTTGCCTGCCCCTCAGACTTGATGAATGTTCCCATTGCAGTTCCGATTGCCGCCGCTGCAAGCGCCGAGCAGGCGAGGATCAGGAAGACTGCAAATGGGTTGCCCCAATTAAGTTTGAAAGCGAAGAAGGCAAATACAACCAGCAGGGTCATTTGAATCAACGCCATCACGACCTGACCCGAAATCGTGCCCAGCAAGAAGGTCGCTTTGCTCGTCGGTGTAGTGAGGACACGGCGTAACGTCCCTTGTTGTCTTTCATAAGCAAATAGCGCTGAGATTCCAAATAACGGAATAAACACCCATGTAATTAATTGGCCAGCCGAAACATTGGCTTGCGGGTCATAATCAAAATCATCGGGTGTATTGCCTTGAATTGTGGTCACGCGTTCGGGTGAATCCTCCTGCAAAGATTTGGCAAATTCCAAAGACTGATTGAAATACGCCTGTTCAGCCTCGGCAGACTCAAACGCGCCGCGCGCTTTGGCTTCATCCACTGCCATGTTCGCCGCGCTTACGACGCTGCTCACTCGTCGGATAGCGGTTTGCACGGCGCGTTCTGCAATCGAAGCGTCCATGTTGTTGGGCAGCTGGCGAAAATCCAATTGAGCCGTTCCATTTTGAATCGACTCCAAATCCAAACCAGCTGGGATGATTAACATAGCAATCGCGCGGCGTGAATCAAATTGCGCTTCCGCCTCCTCCAGCGACAGGATATCTGGTCTAATCGATGTTGATTTTTCCAACTCTGAAATTATTTCCTGTGAAATCGTCGTGTTCGCCTGATCCACAACCAACAGACGAATGCGGTTATCTTCATCTCCGCTTGGAACTCCGCCCGCAAATACAAACGTGAAGATAATCGGCAGGATGATGAAGAACAACCATTCTGAAGCGCTGGCAAAACGGATAATGGTATCTTTCCATGCAATGGCAAATATTTTTTTCATAATTCTCCATTATGTCATTGCGAGGAGCGCCCTTGCACTTAGCGACTAAGCAATCTCCAACATGATGAGAGAGATTGCTTCGGGCGAAGTGCGTCGCCCTCGCAATGACATGATTTACTTTTGAACCAAATTCTTTTTGCCAAACAACACAACAGATATCGAAAACAGGAGTATGCCCATCGTCAGCAGGGCAAGTATCGGCGTGGAAAGAGACGTTAACGTCCCGCCGAAGGCAAGCGTTGTAAATCCATCCATTGCCCAGGCGTTGGGCGTGATTCTGCCGAGCATCTGCACGATGGCGGGCAGGTTATCCAGTTGAACAAAACTTCCGCCGAGCATCGCGAAAATCAACATCACCGCAGCGCCGACGCTTCCAACCTGCGCGGGCGTGCGAGCCAACGCGGTAATCAACATACCCCAGCCTGTCGCGCCGAATACCGCGGCAAGCACAAGCAGAACGACACCAAACGCGTCGCCCCATTTCAATTGAAAGAACAAGGACGACGCGCCGATGAGAATCAACATTTGCGCCGCGCCTGTGAGGAATATACCAAATACTTTGCCGCCCAAAACTTGCAGCGAGTTGGTGGGCGAGACGAGCAGGCGCGGCAATGTGCCTTGCGATTTTTCCGCCAGGATGGAACGCCCGCCGTAACTGACGGTATACATTAAAAACATCAATGCCATGCCAGGCGCAAAATACGAAAGCGCGTCGAATTCAACCGCCTCGCCTTCACTGGTTGATGTATTCAACGTGATGGCGGTTGCTTCACTGGTATTACCTGCCTCGTTTTGGAGACGCACGCCCATTTCCTCACCAACCTGATTCGCATCCTGCGGCGAGATTCTTCCGCTGATGATTAATTGTGAAACCGAAGTCAAGCCGCCGAGCCGCGTTTCATCCAGCCGCGCCATGAATCCATCCAGGATGGCTTTGATGATTCCCGCGCTGGTCGGGCGCGAGGGGTTTGAATAAAATTCAATTGCGATTTCTTCACTGGGAACGGCGCTTTCATTTTGAGGGATGACACTTTGTGTAAACCCCGCTGGGATGATGATTGCCGCGGCAACTTCATCTCCATCCACGAGCAGGCGAGCCGCGTCTGCATCTTCGCTGGAAGTTGGTTCGACCAAATCAGCCAAATCTTTCGAGTTGAAAACATCCACAAGCGCGTCGCCCAATGAATCTTTATCCAAGTTGACGATCACAATGGGAATATCTGAAATGCCGCTATTACCCCCGCCGCTGAACCGCCCAGTGACGAGTCCCATGCCGAGCGTGAGCAGAAACGGAGCCAGCAATATGAGGATGAGCGCGGCGCGGTCGCGGAACATAAGTTTGAGGTCTTTGATGCCAATGAGGAGGAGTTTGTTCATAATTTCTCTTATGGAGTCGGGAGGTTGCTCCCGTAATACGCCAGCGAGCTGGCTGAGTCCAAATTAATCTCTCAATGCTCTTCCAGTTAGATTCAAAAATACCGCTTCGAGGTTCGGTTCGCGGATCTCCATGGTGCGGATCTTGATGCCGCGTTCGTTGGCTTTGGTAACGACAGCCGCCAGAATCTCTTCAGCTGATGGCGTCACAATTGCCACGCTGTTCCCTGTTACTTCGGCGTGTTGTATACCTGGCAATCCTTTGAGCGATTGCGCCAGTGTTTCAGGGTCGTCGTTTTCGCCGACATACAAAATGAGTGTATCGGTCTGCCCGACTTGTTTTGTGAGCTCAGCCTGCGTGCCAAGTGCGATGAGTTCGCCGTGATCAATAATGCCGACGCGGTCCGAGAGTTCCTGTGCTTCTTCCATGTAATGTGTGGTGTAAAGCAAGGTCATGCCCTGTTTGTTGAGGTCTTTTACCGTGTCGAGGATCGCGCGCCGCGATTGTGGATCAATGCCAACGGTGGGTTCATCCATAAAAAGCAGACGAGGCTTGTGGAGCAGACCCACGCCGATATTGACGCGGCGCTTCATCCCGCCCGAATAGGTCTTGACTCTGTTTTTGGCTTTATCCGTCAAGCCAATTTGCTCCAACACTTCATCGACGCGACTGTTGAGCACATTTCCACTTAATCCATACATTTGTCCCCAGAAGACAAGGTTTTCGCGCGCAGTCAAATCTTCATAGAGCGCAATGTCCTGTGGCACGACTCCAATCACCTGCTTGACTGCCATTGGGTTTTTAGTCACCGAATGCCCACCGATGGTCGCGTCCCCTGAAGTTGGAGCATATAAAGTTGATAACATGGAAATGGTAGTTGTCTTGCCCGCACCGTTCGGTCCAAGCAGGCTGAAAATTTCCCCTTCCTTGATATCAAAAGATATTCCTTTGACGGCTGTGAAGTCACCGTATTTCTTGACAAGTTTCTGGACTTCGAGGATTGATGGCATGTGGACTCCTAACAATGAAAACTATTGGTATCTACGATGAACTTGGGTTGAAGTTTCAGAAGACAGAATGCAGTTGGCAATCAATCATACCAGCGCGATTCTTTCTTTTTCAGATTCTATTGTATGCTGTCCCAACAGGACTCCTGTCAAGGTTTCATAAACGAGGCCCATCACAGCTCCGACCCAAATCCAGGACTTGGTGAGGGAAATCCTCCGGTTGGAGCCATCTTATTTTTTCCAAACCTAAAACCGTCACAATGAAGGCTACAAACATTGCAATTATATATCCTCCGGCCATGTTCCTTTGGTGATCCTACGCTTGAGCAGAACTCAATGTTCGAGCTTATCATATTCCGAATCCTGCCAAAGCTGGTCTGCGATCACCTGGTAACCAGCATCACGAGGATGGCCCCCTTCGGCCAGGGACGATTCTTCCAGATATCATCCAATGCAACAGGACACAACAGATCCCACCCTATTTCCTTCTCTAACTCTCGCGCCGTACGAACTTCATGCTCCACCCAATCACGCTTGGCAGAGGGTTCAGAGAGAACTAATAGCACTGTTGGGTTTTGGCTCCTCCAACGCATATTCTATTGCCTGTTCCATCGTCAGCCCGCTGCCTTCAGTCCAAGCTCTGTCGAAAGCGGACGGATCCATGTTAGCACGCAAGTCATTCACTTCCCGATCATATTCATGATGCTCAGGAGGACTCATTGCTATATGGATGTTTTCACGCAGGACTTCTGCCGCTCCGAAGAGTCGCGCGGCGCGCTCATCTTCTTCCTGTGCTTTAGCAATGAAAGCAAGACATTCGAGTTGATGGGCAATCGCGGCGCGGTGTCCGATTCTTTGCCACTCCTGCATGGTTTCACGATAAAGAGGTTTCGCTTGCCCAAAGTGACCCTGTCGCCGTTCAAGATGCGCCATTTCACTATGCACCATGGCAAGACGATGCCTATCTCTCAATTCAGTAAACAATGGGATGCAGGCTTCAAATTGTGAACGCGCCTCCGTATAATTTCCTTGCATGGCGGTGAATAGCCCAAAACCAAATACAGTCATCGCGACAATCCAATGACTCCCGGATTCCTTGAGTAATTGAATGCCTTCTTCCGCATAAGGGCGCATCCTTTTAAGATCGCTCTGCGTTATAGATATGACTCCCGCCATGTTGCTCAGCGCGCCTCCTAATAAGACTTTATCTCCAACCTCACGTGCCAGAGCTACTGCCTCTTCTGTAGCTGCATAGGCTGCTTCTTTATCACCTAAAAATGCCCTCGCCATTCCAATATAGGTAAGAGCTTGAGCTAACATGCGCTTCTCCCCTATTTGACGTAGGAAATTGGTCGAGTCTTCGAAGGCTTTCAGAGAGCCAAGATTGTCGCCTTGCCCAAAGCTTAAAAACCCGATAGCGTTCAATGTCTTGGCTTGATACAGGATCCGCTCACGAGCCGCCTCGCCATCCACTGGTGGAAGCGTTTTGGCGCGCGCCAAAACCTCGTTCATTAGGCGCCGCCCTTCGACCTCATAACCATGCCTTTCCCAGAATACATGTAAAGCACCTCCCAAGCGCAATACCTTATCCACATCATTTTCCGTCCCCCATTCCAGGGCGGTGCGCAGATTATCGTTCTCAGCGTTTAATAGATTCCTCCATTTCATCTCTTGAGGACCATTCATATAGGATTCTGCTTGCTCAGCGAATTTGAGAAAGAAGTCTAAATGCCGGTTGCGCACCTGCTCGGACTCACCCGCCTCGAGCATTTTGTCGCGCGCATATTGACGAATAGTCTCCAGCAGACGATAACGAGTTGAACTCTCTTGTTCATCCGTCATCACAAGCGACTTGTTGACCAATTGTGTCAATAAGTTGAGTACATCCAAATTAGAGCAGACTGCCTCCGCAGCCTCAAACGTCCAGCCATCTGCAAAGACCGAGAGCTGACGCAAAAGTGTTTGCTCTTCCTCAAAGAGCAAGTCATAACTCCAGTCAATCAACGCGCGCAACGTTTGTTGGCGCGGCAGAGCCGTGCGACTTCCACCCGTCAAAAGCTTAAAGCGATCACCGAGACGAGCAGCGATTTCTTCAGGTGAAAAGATGCCTACGCGTGCTGCCGCCAGCTCTAAGGCCAGAGGGATCCCATCGAGACGGTGACAGATTTGAGCGACAGCTGATGCGTTTTGATCCTTCAGGCCAAATTTGGAATGTGCAGCGGTTGCGCGTTCCACAAAAAGTCGAACGGATTCTGACTCCATCAACGCATCAGGCGTGACCTGAGCCGCGTTGGGCAAGGAGAGCGACGGCACCCGATAGATAGCTTCGCCTGCTATCCCAAGTGCCTCGCGACTACTGGCAATGATTTTTAGTTGTGGACAGGCATGCAAAAGATCATTCGATAGTTTTGCAGATGCCTCAATTACGTGCTCGCAATTATCAAGGATCACGAGCAATTCTTTTGAACGCAGATAATCAATGACCGTGTCCATCAGCCGCATATTGGGCAGTTCACGCAGTTCAAAAACTGCCGCGATCGTTTGAGGGATAAGAGATGCATCTGCAAGTGGTGCCAATTCTGCCAACCAAACTCCATTGGTAAATGACGGTAACAAATCTTCCGCAACCTGCAACGCGAGGCGTGTCTTGCCTGTGCCGCCTGGACCAATAAGTGTAAGCAGGCGCTCGTTCGAGAGAAGCTGCTTCGCGTCAGCCATCTCACGCTGACGCCCGATGAAACTCGTCAGTTGAATAGGCAGGTTATGAGGAAATGACTCCAAAGTTTTCAGCGGCGGAAAATTCGTGGGCAGATCAGCAGCAGCGACTTGATACAAATGGATTGCGTGCAGCAGATCTTTGAGGCGGTGTTCACCCATATCGAGCAGGGTAATATCCGAAGACAGTTGCTCCCATACAAGATCACGCGTGATTTGCGATAGAAGAATTTGTCCTCCATGTGCTGCGGACATGATGCGTTGTGTCAACGCCAGGGTCGCATATCCCGAATAGGGACCCTCTATGGATGAATCATCTGCCAATTGTGCTGCCCCTGTATGAATCCCCATTCGCACCTTGATCGGTGCAGGGGACCACTCTTCGTTATGCAATCGTCGTTGCGCTTCCGAGGCAGCTTTCAGCGCGTTCATGGCAGTATCGAATGCCGCAGAAAAAGAGTCGCCGACGACTTGAAAGACAAATCCATTATGTGCTTCAATGGCTTGCTTCAAAATCTCTTGATGCCGCGCAAGCAGAGTACGCATTTCATTTGTGTACTCCTGCGCGAGTTTTGTACTGCCCTCGATATCTGTGAAGAGGAAGGTAACAGTTCCAGTAGGGAGATGAGGTTTCATGCCTGCTCGAAATCATGGTGAAAGGCTTTCGGTAGTTGGCGATAATCAGCCTTTGCGATCTGAAAGGAGAAATCTCTTGAATTATAAGAGTTCCACCACAGGATTGTCTTATCTCCTAGCAATCCCTTACCCGCATCTGCCATTAATGCGGCGAACGTGTTCGCTGTGAACATTTCATCGAGTTCTAAGTTTGCCAATTCTTTGGCTTGTTTCATAGCTTGAGCACCGGCCTCACTCAACAGTCCCCCGTTAGGCCTCTCGAAACCATGTCGGACGTCAAAGTCATTTTCAGAAATTTCAAACTTTGGGAACGAAGGATCATAGGAGTGAAGCAATTCATTTGTCTCACGGAACAGTTTTGCCATATTCCGAGGTGTGGCGCGCGGGTTGCCAAGATGTACACTGACGACACGGCTTTTGAGGCCAGCAGCTTTGAATCCCAAGTATAAACCAACAGCCGTTCCCATCGTCGCCAACGCGAGATATACCAGGTCAGGTTCGGGGAGCAAGCCGCGCTCAATCTGATCGTTGAGTTCAAACGCGGCATTGACATATCCAGTCATGCCTAGCGGTGAGGAGGCTTCCATGAGTTTGGGGAAGCGGCCATGCTGAAATCTATACTTGAGCAATCGCAAAACGGCGGGCAATCCAAGACGATGAATCTCTGCACCAATACTCTCATACATGAGTAAGTGTCGGCGTCCTTGTTCAGAACTGACTTGAGGAAACAGAATCGCCAGACTTTTAATACCGACCTGCCGGGCATAGATGGCTTGCGCAAGTGCCTGACACGAGGCGGGAAACCCCAGCGCCATAACCTGCTTATGATCAGCTCGAAGTGCGTCGCCTAGGAGAAATTCCAATGCGCGTACTTTATTGCCGCCGTACAAAGTTCCGCTTAGGTCATCGCGCTTCGCGTACAAGTGTGGCGCGTTAATAGCCTCTCCGAAACGCTCCAGTTTTTCGACCGGAGTTGGGAATTCGCCTAATGTTACATGAGGCAACTTTTCTTTCAAAAGCGGGTAGCGTTCGAATAAAGGTAGCATGCCTATTGTTCAACCTGGTGGGTTTGGATATACATAATACTAGACAGGCTGGGATTTGCCAAACCAACGTGGAACTTTATTCTTGTATTCGCGATAAGCCTCGCCAAAATGTGCCTCCAAGATACGCTCTTCCTGCGGCATTGCATAATAATTGAACAACAGATACCCAATCACGAAGGCGATCACGAGAGCGATACTCCCATAGAAAATTATCCATCCAAACAAGAGTATCAGCTCAGAGAGGTACATGGGGTGTCGTGAATAGGCATACATGCCGCGCTGCAGCAGATAACTCTTATCCAGTTCCCATTCGATCCCTTGGGGGGACTGCGCAGAGTGCACAGCAACGCCCCAAAGCAGGCCGATCGTTCCGATCAGGACCGGGATCAGGCCGAGCAAATTCCAAAGACCCGGACGACCTGCCGCCCATCCATAGTGGGGAGTAAGCAGTGAAATCGCCCAAGGCAATACCCACCAAACGATGAGAGCCAGAGGATAAGCCAGCCAGGGGGAAAGATGCTTGACTTTTTTAGTCTGCTCTTGGTTGGGATTTTCAGTTGTCTTCATGATATTTCACTCTACCTTTCTATCGTAACCATACCGCTATCGCCATCTACTGTGATGCGCTGCCCACTCTGAATGCGCTCAGTCGCCACCCCCGTTCCCAGCACGGCGGGGATATGGTATTCACGTGCGACAATGGAACCATGGCTGAGTGGGCCGCCTATGTCGGTGACGACGCCCGAGGCCAGCGCGAATAGCAGCGTCCATGCAGGCGTCGTAATCTTGGCGACGAGAATGTCGCCGTGCCGCATCTGATTGAACTCCGTCGGACCGTGAATCACACGCGCGACGCCGACAACACGGCCTGGGCTTGCACCAATTCCTTTGATGGTATCACCTGCAGCCTGGTCGGCGCGTGCCGGCATCCAATTGGTGTAATCAATCCCCATAAAGCGCGCACGTCCTTTGAGAGGCAATATAACCGGTGGCGTCACCATACGCTCGCGTTCCCAAATCACGCGCCGCTCGGAAACCGCGCGATGATAATCTTGCACAGGCTGGTTCGTATCCAGCGCGGTTGCCGCTCGTTCCAGCTCTTCTACCTTCAACCAAAATACTTCATCAGGCCTGCCAATGGCGTTAACTTCAGTCAATCGCCGCCCAATCTCCCGCAACATGCGGCGCAGGAGCGGCCAACCCAAGCCAACATCTGCGAGCGCGTCCTCCCGCAGGGGCGCGTAACGCTGTGCCCATTCTAAAAGCCTTTTAAACCACCGCAACCGCAGCCCATTCAAGCGCGTGAGCATGGATTGTGTTGCCTGCTCGCGCGCGGAGGCCGATTTCGCCTGCCGTTCATGCGGACTGCGCCCTTGTCCCGAGAGAAAATACTTGAGCGTTTCGAGCAATGGCGCGGGATCGTCCGCGGGGACCCTCTTCGCAAAGTCCAAATCATAGGTGGCGTGACCAAAACGGTTTAGGTGCTCTTCGAATCGGCGGCTGAACTCGCGCCAGCTTTCCGCATCGCTGATGGGCAGAGACGATGATTGATATGTGGCAACGATCTCGGCGCTCGTCGTGCGCGCCAGGTAATTGGCAAGTACGGTTTGCGTCCGCGCCCACATTGCCAGATCATACAACGATTTCTCTGCCTGGATCGGCGCGCTATCGAAGCCAAGCATGAAGGTCAGCGCGGGCGGGTCGTCCTTGCGCTTGATGAGCTTGTTGTAGACAAGGGTGAACAACCCCTCGCTCATGTACGCCATGGGCAGGATGCCACTCTGGACAGTGAGGTAATGCTCCGCCGCCATCCGCACAATCTCACGCGCGCCTTCGAGTAATTCTGTTGCGGGGGTCACGTTCAAGTCACGCGCTGCCCACGCGCCGACGACGTTCGCGTAACGCGGACGCGCTTCCTCTGCCCAGCGTTTCTGGGCTGTGGGGAGCAATCGTCCGATCAATCGCGGCATGAGCAGCAGGAAACGCATGGACTGCGCCGCGCTGAATCCAAAATCGTAGTAGGCGTAATCGTTGATGGTCAGCAGGAATTGCTCAGGAAACAGATCTGCCAGGTCTAATCCTATCGGTGCCGCCATTCCATGCATCGCGTCATTCCAGGCCGGCAAGCCCAGGGTTGCGAAGAGCGGAGAGAGTGGGTCGGGCAACAATTCGATGACGCTGGCGCGTCCGTAACTTCCCTTTGGGCGCGGCAGTTTCCACTCCAAGGTCACGCGCGGCTCAGGAAGCGCAGTGATCGGACGCGCCTGCAGGATAAAGAGGTTTCCATCTTGCAGTGCCCATTCAATATCCATAGGCCGCTCATAGAGTTGCTCAATCTGCATGCCAAGCCGCGTCAGTTCCGTAGCCTGGGACTCAGTAAGCGCGGCCTGCTTGCGTTTGTCCGATGGCACAAGTTCCTCGCGCGTGCCTTCGGGAGAACGCACCGTCATCATCTCTTTGTCGGCGATCTCTTGGGATTCAAGCGCGCCCGTTTGCTTGTTGAGGATGAATGTGTCAGGCGTGACATGTCCACCCACAATCGCCTCGCCCAGACCCCACGCTGCGTTGATTAAGATCTTGTCGCGCTCGCCTGTCATCGGATTTGCAGTAAAGAGAATGCCCGCTACATCCGCCGGGACGAGTTGCTGCACGACGACCGCCAGCGCGACATCTTCGGGTGGGATATTGTTCTTCGCGCGATAGCCAATAGCGCGCGCAGTCCACAGCGATGCCCAGCAGCGTTTGACTGCATCCAATACGTTATCACTTCCGCGCACGTTGAGATACGTCTCCTGCTGGCCCGCGAACGACATCTCAGGTAAGTCTTCGGCTGTAGCCGATGAACGAACCGCAACGGGTGGATCATCCGCTCCAAGTTCGGCGTACCATTTCTGAATCAATGTGGCGATGTTATTAGGTATTGCACCCTGCGTGATCAGTGATTGGATTGGCGCTGATGCATTATCCAATGTGGCTGGATCATCAGTCTTTGCCTGCCTTGCCGCGGAAAGAATCGTATCGGTGAGATGGTTTTCATCCATAAAGCGACGATACGCGTGCGTGGTGATATGAAAACCAGGCGGCACAGGAAGGCCATCTGCTGCGAGACGCGCGAGCGAGGCACCTTTGCCACCAACCAATTCGAGTGTCGCCTCAGGGCTATCCAGTCTAAGAATCAAAGTTTCATTCGTGATATTGATACTATCGCTGTTATTCATGGAAAACCTTCCTTTTAGCCTCGCACCCTGCCAAACCAGCGCGGGACTTGATGCTTATATTCCTGATACACTTCGCAGTTGTGTGCCTCCAATGCGCGCTTTTCCATCGGCGCTTGGAAAAAACGGAACCATGCCCAGCGTTGGGCCGCTTGCCATCGTCATGTGATTCTGATCTTTTCTCCATATAGTGAGCTGTTCTACTTATCTCCAAAGATTTTTTTCGATAGGGAGCCCTGGATTGATTCGGCATCCGTGTTCTGTTGATTGCTCAGCACTATGACGGTGACCTGATCGTCTGGATATCGGGCAATGATGGTCGAAAACCCTGGAATGCCACCCGCGTGCACATTGATCAGCCGACCGCGTTCTTTTCCTATAAACCAGCCATAGCCATACGAAGATCCCCACCTCTCTGGAATAGCCGCGTGCGGAGCGAACATATCATCTAGATAAATCCGCGGAACCAGTTGCTCTGTGGATAGCGATTGTTCCCATCGGTACAGATCCTCGACCGTGGAATACAAAGCACCAGCTGCGTATGGGATAGACATGTCGATGAATTCCGCTGGCTGGGTGGAATACTGGTCCGGGTAACCCACTGCCACGCTGGTTGAATTGTGGTCATAGCCGGTGTCGCGTAGGTTTAGCGGGGTGAAGATGGATTGTTGTAGAAAATCCTCATAGGATTGGCTGGAGACCTGCTCAATGATGTAACCCAACACGATATAGCCGGAATTGCTATAACTCCATTTCTCGCCGGGCTGGAAATCCAACGGCAAATCTTTGAAACGCGCGATGGTCTGCTGCGGGGGTGAAGGTGTAGCCCATGTACTTCTGTAATCGGGCAATGAGATGAGATCAGGAATGCCAGATGTATGGGTCAGGAGATGGTCAATGGTGATACCTTCCCACGTAGAAGGACAGTCAGCGATGTAGTCGCAGATGGGATCTTTAACATTGAGTTTGCCTCGAGCCTCTAAGATGAGGATCGCCATTGCTGTGAACTGCTTGGTAATTGAGCCAAGGCGAAACCTAGTTTGAGCCGTATTGGGAATATTGTGCTCCAGATCAGCCAGACCGTAACCCTGGCTAAGTAGCACGTCGCCTTTGCGAGCTACGAGCACGGAGCCGCTGAAATTTCCGTCCTTAGCTTGTTGGCTGAGCCAGGCGTCAATGCCCGACAGCAATTCCGCTGGAATAGCTGTCGGGACTGGAGTGGGCGTAAGGGTAGGAGAGGGTTGTG
>JAXIPJ010000191.1:0-6603 GCA_045402985.1 Anaerolineales bacterium | reverse complement strand
ATCTTGAATTGCGAGGCAGGCACCTTGTTCCTAATGGACGAGCAGACAGATGACCTCGTATTTCGTGTGACAGTTGGCCCTGTCGCCACCAATCTGCTCGGTCAACGCCTGCCTGCGGGAACTGGCATCGTTGGACGCGCTGTTCAGTCGCGCGCTCCCGTTATCGAGAATGATGCACAACGCTCATCTGCTCACGCTGCGGCCCCAGACAAGCAAACGGGATTTATCTCACGGTCCCTGCTGGCTGTGCCGATGCAGATCAAGGACCGTGTGCTGGGCGTAATCGAAGTCATTAACCGCCGTGATGGTCTGCCTTTTGTGCAGGATGATCAAAATCTGCTGACTGCTTTTGCCGGTCAGGCAGCCGTCGCCATTGAAAACGCGCGCCTGCTGGCCCTCATCGATCAGGAACTTGCTGAAAAGGTGGAAGAGTTACAAGTGATGGGACGTATCGTCCGTGAACTGAATGCCAGCCTTGAAGTGGATCGCGCCATGCGTACCACACTCGAATGGGCCATGCGCCGGTCTAAAGCTGAAGCAGGCTTGATCGGCATGATCGAGGATGATAGTCTGCGCTTGATGGCGCAACAAGGTTATGAAGAGGTATTAACCCAGGAGGAAGACGCGCACATGCCTCTTGAGTTGCCAACCATCCGGGCAGCGATTGAAAGCGGGCAACCCAATCAGGTCTCACTAGTAAGCACTGGCGCGAAGGGCATCCTTCCATCTGCGCACACACAGATCGTCATTCCCATTCGTCGTGAAGCACAGGTGATCGGTCTGCTGTTACTTGAAAGCACAAGCGACTCGCAAGCCAATCTCACATTCCTTAACAACCTGAGTGATAGCGCCGCCATTGCCATTGCAAACGCGCAACTTTACGATGAAGTGCAGCGCGCAAACCTTGCGAAGAGTGACTTTGTATCGTTCGTGGCGCACGAGTTGAAGAATCCCATGACCTCCATCAAAGGCTATACCGAATTGCTCGCGGCGGGGTCTGTTGGCCAGATCAATGAGATGCAGACCAACTTCCTAAGCACGATCCGTGCCAATGTCGAGCGCATGTCTGCTCTTGTTTCAGATCTGAACGATAATGCCAAGATCGAAGTGGGACTCCTGCGCCTGGACTATAAGCCGGTGGATGTGCCGGATATCATAGAGGAAGTTATACGTTCTACAAAACGACAGGTTGAAGATAAAAAGCAGGATGTCGAACTCGAACTTCCATCGCCCCTGCCTCAAGTCTGGGCAGACCGTATTCGCGTGGGTCAGGTTCTCACCAACCTGGTCAGCAACGCCCACAAATATACCCCTGAGGGCGGAAAAATCCTTGTCGGTGCTGAAGCAACCAGGAATCAATGGGATCCTGAAGGTGCCAAGCAGGTGGTGCATCTTTGGGTGAGAGATAATGGCATTGGCATCGGTATTGATGATCAGACCAAAATTTTCCAGAGATTTTTTCGCTCAGATGATTCGAAAGCGCGGGAAGCGCCGGGCACAGGTCTCGGATTGAACATTTCAAGGAGTCTGGTCGAAATGCAGGGCGGGCGCATCTGGTTTGACAGCGAATTCAGGAAGGGCACCACCTTCCATTTTACAGTTCCGGTAGCCGAGGGATAATCTGCATGGCTCTTAAAGTTTCCATTGGACAGGCACAGGCACTGAATGGCCGCGAAGCGGGATTGCAGGCAACACATCAGGCCTTGAACCGGCTTGGTTCCTCCACACCAGCGCTTGGCTTTGTCATTGCAGCGCATCAATATCAGGCGCGCGAAGTTGTCAGCGGCGTATCCGGCCTTTTGGGTGATACTCCAATGATCGGCTTTAGCAGTTCTGCATGCTTAAGTTCGAATGGTTTGCATCACAACTCTGTGATGGTTGCGTTGCTGGCAGGTGACTTTCAAGCCGAAACGCGCTGGATGCCCGGCTATGCACAGAGTGGCCGCGAGACTGGCTCACAGCTTTCCAGGCAGGCCGCCGAGCAAAATGAGCTGCGCGCGCTTTTTTTCTTTGCGGATGGTTTCAATGGGGATGCGGATCAACTGTGCAACGCGATCTCCAATGTGACTTTCCCCCTGGTGGGCGCGCTATCTTCAGGCGACTTACATACGGGTCATTCCTACCAGATAGCGGGTCCACAAACTGGGACCGGTGCCCTCAGCGCGGCATTTCTGCGCGGCGATATCCGCGTTGGCGTGGGTGCGGCGCATGGATGGAATCCTGTCGGCAGCCAGTTCCGTGTGACGCGTTCGCGCGGCTTTTGGCTGCGAACCCTGGATGGTCGCCCTGCATCCGAGACGTATGCCCAACTGTTCGGACATCCCGCGCGTGACTGGGCTTTCCCTCCGTTGAGTCATCTGGCGCGCTTATATCCGCTCGGCGTGGAGCAGGGAGACCATTTGGTCATCCGTGCTCCCATCCGTGTGGAGGCAGACGGTAGTTTCCGCATGAATGCTCCCGTACGCGACGGGGTGGATGCCTATCTGCTCGTTGGGAACCGTTTTTCCTGTGAGAGTGCCGCACAACAAGCTGCTCAACAGGCGCTCCAACAATTGGATGGTAAGAAGCCGATATTTGCGCTGATCCTTGTGGATATTGCCTGGCAGATGTTGTTAAAATCACACCCTGGCGCTGAGGTTGCCGCTGTCCAGGATATTCTTGGAAAAGATATACCGATCGCTGGGGGCTACACTTTGGGTCAGATCATCTCTGGTAAAGAAGGAACCACGCCACAATTATTGAATCAGCATATTGTTGTGGTGACCTTTGCCGAAGCCTAAGCCTCATTCATAAACATTTCATAAGCCATGATCGAAGTTGAACTTCAGATCCCTGCCAATGCAAGCAGTGAGCATGTGGTTCGAGTTGTGAACAGCTTTGCGGCTCGAATGGTTTAACCTGCGCACAAAATGGGTAAACAAAAAGGGACTTTGGAAATTACGTGGTGGGAAACTAAAAATCGCCTCTGGTTTAAAGTGGCAAAAGGTAGAATGGGGATTGGATGGCGGAAAGTATCGCGAGGCTGAAAAAGAAAATTGAGGATTCTCTTTGATTAACTCTGAAGCCCGATCCGCAAGATCGGGCTTCGTCCAAATGAGGAGAGAGAATTAAGTTAGGCGCAGAGGAAATTACATGGGGAACGAAACTTCTGGCAATTTAGCCATCGCTTCTTTTACAGCTTCTTCTGGATACTCATAATCCTCGAGTTTTCCGCTCAAGAAGGTTTCATACGCGGCCATATCGAAATTTCCGTGACCTGACAGATTGAACAGGATCACGCGCTTCTCGCCTTTTGCTTTTGCATCCAATGCTTCATCAATCGCAGCACGGATTGCATGTGCGGACTCGGGTGCAGGCACTATGCCCTCTGCCTTCGCGAATTGCACAGCAGCATCGAAGGTCGCCTTTTGTTTAACAGCGATCGCTTCGATATGGCCTGCATCATATAAAGCACACATGCTGGGAGCCATGCCATG
Source organism: Anaerolineales bacterium (assembly GCA_045402985.1). Classification (GTDB taxonomy): domain Bacteria; phylum Chloroflexota; class Anaerolineae; order Anaerolineales; family Villigracilaceae; genus Defluviilinea. The sequence goes on along the minus strand of JAXIPJ010000191.1, from coordinate 3,127 downwards.
GTAGCGCAATCCGCCTGCATGAATAGCAGGTGGGACAAAGTCATGTCCCAGTGTGTGCATCTTGACGATCGGAGCCATTCTTGCCGTATCGCCAAAGTCGAATGTGTAAACGCCTTTGGTGAGGGATGGCGCGGCGGTTGGTTCCACGGCAAGGATACGGGCGCGTTTGCCATTCTTGAGGTTTTCGCGCACGAACGGATAGGCAATGCCCGCGAAGTTTGATCCACCACCGACACACCCAATGACGATGTCGGGATATTCACCGGCCAGATCCATTTGTTTGAGTGCCTCTTCACCGATCACAGTCTGATGCAGGAGAACGTGATTGAGTACAGAACCAAGACTATATTTTTTCGCCCCATTGGATGTGGCCGCGGCTTCCACGGCTTCAGAGATGGCAATACCAAGAGAACCAGGGTTGTCTGGATTTTCAGCCAGCACAGAGCGGCCATAATTTGTGCGATCTGTGGGGCTGGCATAAACCTGAGAGCCATACGTTTCCATAAGAATGCGGCGATAAGGTTTTTGATTGTACGAAACCCTGACCATATACACTTCAAGGTCAAGCCCAAAGAAGTTGCAAGCCATTGCAAGCGCTGACCCCCATTGCCCCGCGCCTGTCTCCGTCGTTAATGCCTTCGTGCCGGCTTTTTTGTTGTAGAAAGCTTGAGCAATTGCGGTATTTGGCTTGTGACTCCCAACAGGCGAAACGCTTTCATTCTTATAATAGATATGCGCAGGTGTATCCAGTGCCTTCTCGAGTCGGTGTGCGCGCAGCAGTGGAGTGGGACGATAGAGTTTGTAGATCTCGCGTACTTCTTCGGGGATCTCGATATGACGCTCTGTGCTAATCTCCTGCAGGATCAAATCCATCGGGAAAAGCACCGACAAAAAATCAGGGGTGACAGGTTCCATCGTACCGGGATGCAGGACAGGGGCCGGTGGAACCGGGCTGTCCGCATTGATGTTGTACCAGAATTTCGGCAGGTCACTTTCGTTCAGGATGAAGCGTGTTTGGTCAGACATGGTGTTCTCCTTTTTGTGAGTAATTGATTCAAGTGAAGGTTGTCAGTTGCAAATTAAGGATCCCTCAAGGTGGATGAAAAAAGATGGTAAACATACTTTCTCCAATCTTTAGGCTCTTGCCACCGTTCTCGGCGGCGCCCCCTGCGGGGATGCTACGCGAAGGATGCCGCCTTGAGTAGATAGTGAGGGAAATAAAAAAACAGCGTTCATCCCATTTGGGACGAACGCTGCTGTTGTCGCGTCCGTGGTGCCACCCACGTTAAGCTGAATAAAAAGACCCATTGATGATGCAACGGAGTCAGCCTCACTCTGTTAGTCCACTAGTCGTTTAGTCTGTTAGTCTTGCAGTTGCAAACCGCTAAAGGACCTCGCTTTGATAACGGGTGCACTGCCCGGCGTCGCTACTCATTCGATAACGATCTGACTACAAGACTATTTAACTATCAGACCAATTGACTGAATTTTCACTTCGCGGCTCGGAGGTCCATTTGGCATTGCCGTTTCAGGCAGGGCTTTCACTATTCGCCTGCTCTCTGTGCTGTCGTTCAATACCTACTCGTCCTCGTCCCAGCCTTTATTGATTAATCGGATTATATGACAAGAGATATAATTGTCAATAGAGGTGAAGATGAAAAATAAAATGATTCTGCCGACCTTGATAATTGGATTCGTTTTGCTGAGCGCTTGTGCGCCCTCCAGCGCTGCAACCCCGCTCGTTCCACTAAACGGAAACGAGACGAGCGGGGCAACCCCGACTCTGGCTCTGCCTGCCACCGCCACATTAACTACACTGACAGCTTCAACAGCCATCCCCACAGGTACGCCCATTCTATTAACGAACACTCCTGGTGGAACGACTGCGATTCCCACGCTCACAGTCACGCCTCCGACTGTTGCAGTGGATATCTGCGCCGACCCTCAAGTGACCCCATTGATCAACTCACTAAAAACCGCCATGCTAAACGCAGACGGTCCACTCTTTAACTCACTTGTCAGCCCAACGCGCGGGCTGGATGCTGCCAATTTCCGTGATGGCAATGTGATCAACTATACTCCGGAGCAGGCAAAGTTCCTTTTCGAGACGACCTTCGAAGTCAATTGGGGAGCGGCGCCCGGAAGCGGTGCGGATAAGATCGGTTCATTCCACGATGTGATCGTGCCTGAATTGGTGAAGGCATTTAACCAGCCCTATACGCTGCATTGCAAGGAACTTAAACATGGCGGCGCAACTTATGAAGTCTCCTGGCCCTATCAGGGAGATTTCTATTCAGTATATTTCCCCGGCACCGAAACCAATGGCTCAATGGATTGGCATACCTGGGCTGTGGGCATTGAATATGTAAATAGCAAGCCGTATATCTATGCTCTGATACCATACTTCTGGGAGCCTTAATCGATTCTAAAGTAAGAATATTTCAACCTCTGTATACTATATCTACAGTTATTGCAAAAACTTGCAATAAGGTTGATCTATGTCCTGTGCCTCAGAATATGCGCCCCAACTCCGCGCACGCGGATTCAGAATGACATCCCAACGTCTGGCGATTCTGCACGTTCTCCATCATGAGGGCACACACCTCTCACCGGCTGAGATCTATAAACGGGCCAAAAGAGATCTCCCAGGTCTCACAGAGCCGACGGTCTATCGAACACTGGAATTCCTGGCCGGGAATGGACTTGTGCGTCCATCCTATTCCAGCAATGGACATCTCACGTATCAGATCGCGGGCGAAGATCATCATCATGTCCTCTGCCGCGTCTGTGGCAGCGGGATGGAAATTCAACATGCCCTGCTTGAAGATCTTTACCGCAAATTGGAATCAACGAGTGGATATTTGCGTATTGATAGTCATGTGACCTTCTTCGGCGTTTGCCCGCAGTGTCAATGATCCTAAAAAGGAGATAAGATGCATTACTCACCTGTCCCACTTCACATCCCGGATGGATTCCTGAGTTTTATTGTTTCGATCATTTGCTGGGTTATCACCGCCCTGACCCTTAGCATAGCCATTTCGCGGACGAACAAATCGCTGGGTGAGAAACAGGTTCCATTAATGGGCATCATGGCGGCCTTTATCTTTGCCGCGCAGATGATCAACTT
>JAXIPJ010000383.1:0-2978 GCA_045402985.1 Anaerolineales bacterium | reverse complement strand
GTATGCCATGAGCTGCGCCGACGCGGTTATGCAGCCCTAAATAGTGATCGAGACCTGCGCCAACACACAGATCCAACGACTGGCGAGAGGCTCATAACATTTTCATCCCCCGAAATCAGACACGCAAGTAATCTTTGGGATGTCGAAAAAGTAAGGCGGTTGGCAGCAAATCAGGACGACGAAGTCACTTTCTTCTGTGGCGGTTCTAGAAATTTCAATCAGTTCATAGATCTTTTTGATGAAGTCTTCGTCTTAGACGTTGATGCAGAGACACTCAATGAACGGCTCGACAACCGTGCTGATGATGACTGGGGCAAGAGCAAGAGCGAGCGGGAACTCATCCTCCGCTTACACGCCACAAAAGAAGACCTACCCAGCAGTGGCATCGTAATCGATGCAACACAGCCGCTGGTCAGCGTCGTGGACGAAATCCTTAGCTATGTCCGGGCTTAGAGCCAGTCTACGTGCCAGAATTTTTATAAGGGATTGATGGTTTGTCGTATTTCTACAGAATGGGTCCGAACCCTCATCCCCAAATTTGGCTCAGACAGGCGATACTTAATTTTCAAAAAAAACAAGTTATGTTTTGTAGTCGGATTTGCCCACAGGGTGCTATCGCGATGGGAGGTGCTGCAGGCGGAGGGGGTCGATTGGACCTCGATCGAAGCTCGACTGGAGCTACGTTGAAGCGATTTACGTTGTGGCTACCCGTAGCAGATCGGCGGGGTAAACCCCTGCCTCAGTACGAGGAAGCCCGCACCCCACCGGTGACAAGGGGATTTCCGCACTGCGTGGGACATGAGAACGTAATCCTACTCGCAAAGTTCGCTCGGGGATACATGCCTTCGTACATCCTACGCTTGCATCGTAACAGACCTCACCCTGATTGTGACGATTGATCGGCGTGTCCGTTTGCCCCTCTCCAAATGGAGAGGGTATAGAGTCGGTTTCTTTTCTGCGCCGAGAAGGTGTCGGGTTTCCAAGTCAATGTTTAGTTTGAGGAGCACATAGTTTCTCCCCCTTGGGGGAGACGGGAGAGGAGTTTGGGGGACGCGCCATGACCAAAAACTTCCGTCATCGGGGTGAGGGAGGTTTTCTGTATCCTAATTTTTTCTTATGATTCTTTTTAAACTTTCAGCAACTCTGAATTTTAGAATCTCGCTGATTTAGCTTGAAAGACTTTCCAAAAAGTCATTAACAATAGTCTGGAACTCTTGAGGCTGATCCATGTTAGGCAAGTGGGCTGCGTCCTCGATTCTGACCTTTCGTGCGGCCGGTATTTTCTCTATCATATAATCCGCAGCACCAAGTATATAAGGCGTGTCATGAGTGCCAACAATGACCAGAACAGGGCTACTGAGGTCTTTCAAGCGATCAAAGGCTGGGGTGTCTGTATTGGGCAGGCGTTTGCCCAGTTGTCTGGCTTCATAAGAGAGTGCATTGCGATCCATTTCATAAGCGAGTTTACGTATCGCTTGATTCACCTGTTCTGGCGTTCGGTCCGTGCCATCAAACCAGATCTGGGTTTCGATCTCAGCAGTCAGATCAAGATCACCAGCCTCAAAAGCCTTCTCCGCTTCGGCAAATTTGGCAGATACTGGCACGTCCAATTGCAAGCCACTGGGTCCTGAGCCAACCATAATTAAGGCTTTCATTCTTGATGGATATGTTAACGCAAAATCCATTGCCAAACCTCCGCCCATTGAGCACCCCATCATAACAAGGGGTCCCTGGAGTTCCAGAGTGTTGAGTAGTGAAACTAAATCGCTCATGTGGCTAAATTCGCCATCCACGGGTTCACTTTTCCCATAGCCGCGCATGTCATATCGGAGGGCTTGATGGTTCCTGGCAAAAAATGCGAACTCGTTATTCCATTGACGACTATCAGCCACGCCTGCATGAATCATTACAAAAGGCATGCCCTTCCCAGCAGTTTCATAGTAGATCTGTGCCCCGTCAATATTTACAAAGCCAGATTTGGTTTGGGGAGTTGACATTTCGAATCTCCATCATGATTTATACAGCACTATCGTGAAGATTATACGCTCTTATCCATTGAGTGATCAAGAAAAAGGAGGATTATGAATAAATCAAATCGCCCAGCCCAGGGACTTGGTGAAATGTCCCTGCGCCTCACCATTTAAAGAGCTGCAACGGATGAACGGGATTAAACCCATAACCATTCCTAAACAATCTGGACAGCACTCATGGAATGGTCAATACGGATCTCCACGCGTTTCGAGCTGGTCTCGTAATGTTCTGAGCGATACTCGTTTCCCCCTTCGATCATTGGGAAGCGGGCAAGATCGATCTCGACACCTGACGTATCCCTTTCACCGTGATCGTCTATGAATGCTGCCACGTCCGCTGGAACAAGAATAGTAAGCGATGCCGACCGGGCTCCAATATTTACCGTTGTATGTCCTTCACGATCCGGCAAGGATATCTGAGTTAAGCTTGCGTTCGCGCTTATCTTCAAGTCTGTAATCCACAACGAGTCAAGCTCGAGGGTCGATAAGCCGTCAGATATATCGACCTCGAGCGCCAGAGGAATCTGATCGCTCAGATGGAGAGTCCAATCGAGTACGTTTTCCGAACCCCAGGACCATGGATACTGGATGCTCAGGAGGCCGCGCCTTTCAGGGACTCTCAGTTGGATGTCCACAGCATCTTCTGATCGATCCACGCGACTCGCCAAGCCACCGCCGAAGACTCCGTTGAGCAAGGCCTTTCCCTCTACCTTGGAATCGATCTGCAAAATGCCTGCTTGCAACATGCCTGCCCCAGGCTGGATATGAACCTTGGCACGTTTTGCATTCTCCAGCGGAATGGAGGTCCGCTGACTCATTGCAGCCTGCTGCCAGGACAGCCAGTCCGTTGTGAAAAGCAGTAAGAATAGTGCAACCCAGAACAGATAGGTGATCCCTGTGTTCCACAAGGCCAGCGGAATGGATAGCAGAAAGATAACGGTGCTGAGC
>JAXIPJ010000097.1:0-3004 GCA_045402985.1 Anaerolineales bacterium | reverse complement strand
TCCCATGGATCAAATAAAACCTCTCAACTGGACCCAAAAACCCGGCGTGGGTTTTACAGTCGTTCCACGTGAAGATGGCGGCATGAATCTTTCTTTTACGGACCTGTCCGATTCGACGCTCAACGATTGGCGTAATTTTGCATTGGACCATTTGCTCGGCTCCGACCGTCGTACGCGTAATCTGTATGACCTGCGCGCTGTGAAGGAAATCCCCGAGAAGGCCATCCGCGCGGCCGTGGAAGCAAACAGCGACCCATCCGCCCGCAACATCCGTGTGGCGGTAGTCGTTGCAGATGACAAGGTGGCGGAGGCTGTACGCAATGTTGCCGCGCTGGCATTGGCAGGGTCCGCCTCTGCGATGAAGATCTTTAGCGATATCGACGAAGCCGAAAGCTGGCTGTCGCGTTCGTTGGATCAGATACCGTAGCGTTTCATGTCATTGCGAGTCTTCGAGAAGCAATCTCCTCACGGGTAAATAAGTACATAGGTAAACACGTAGACACGTGAAAATGAAGTCTGACTCGCTGCAAGTTGCAAAACACGCGTTCCAGTGGGGTTCTCGCACGTACATAATGGGAATCTTGAATGTGACTCCCGATAGTTTTTCTGGGGATGGAATCATAGCAAAAGGGGATGCAATTCAAGCGGCCCTCTACCAAGCAAAAGAATTTCTCGCGGATGGTGCGGATATTTTGGATGTGGGCGGCGAATCGACCCGGCCAGGTTCGGAACCTGTCGGCGCGGATGAAGAGTTGGAACGCGTTCTTCCTGCAATTCAAGCGATTGCAAGAGAATTCCCAAACGCATTAATTTCAATTGATACGTATAAGGCTAAAGTTGCCGAAGAAGCCTTCAAAGCTGGCGCGCATATCTTGAACGATGTATGGGGATTAAGAGCAGACCCGCAACTGGCAGGTATAGCTGCAAAGTATAGAGTTCCTGTGATCTTGATGCACAATAGAAGCAACCCAGCGAGTGTGGAAGTTCGCGCACAATTGGGGAACGCCTACATTGGGCCGGAATATCAAAACCTGATCGAAGATGTGAAACGCGAATTAGTCGTCAGTGTGGGGCTGGCGAAAGAGGCTGGGGTTGAGGAAACGCGAATTATTCTGGACCCAGGCATCGGCTTTGGAAAGACGCGTGAGCATAATCTCGAATTGATCAATAGGCTGGATGAAATCCGCATGCTGGGGTATCCGGTACTGTTGGGGGCATCCAGAAAATCATTTATTGGGTTTACACTTGACTTGCCCGCTGACCAAAGGGTGGAGGGTACTGCTGCAACGGTGGCCATTGGGATTGCACGTGGCGCGGATATTGTGCGCGTGCACGATGTAAAGGAAATGGCGCGTGTTGCAAAAATGTCAGATGCGTTGGTAAGAAGATGATATGTCATTACGAGGAGCGTTCGTTGTGACGACACTTGCACAGCACTGCGTTCTGTGCAGTGCAGGTGAGCAATCCCAAGCTTAGTTGGACGCTTCGCGGCTTTGGGCTTCGCCCCCGCAATGACATTGGAGTAATTATGTTCAGTGATTACGGTAAAGAACTTCTGAAAAGCGGCATTATCGACGCGAAGGCGGGACACAAAGACAGTGCGCGCCGCTATTTGGACCGCGCCGTATACATGAGCACTGATTCAGATGTGCTGGCCGAGGCGTGGTTTTGGATGAGCGAGGTGGTTGAGGAGGGGGCTGAAAAACGAAAAGCACTTGAGAATTGCCTGGCGCATGATCTGGGACATGCGCGGGCAAGACGCGCACTTGCAGTTCTGGATGGCAGGCTCAAAGCGGACCAGATCATAAACCCCGATAAACTGCCATATGCTCCTGAGAAATTGCACCAGGCAGATGCACAAAGATTTATGTGTCCGAAATGTGGCGGGCGTATGTCTTTCGCGCCGGATGGTCAATCGCTTACGTGTGAATATTGCTCACGCAACCAGAAATTCACTGCGCAGCCCGGCTCCGCAAATGAAAAGGATTTCATCATTGCCATGGCAACCGCCCGCGGACATGGCAAGCCGCTCGATCAACAAGTCTTTCATTGCGAGGGTTGTGGCAGCGAATTTATTTTGCCGCCAAACCAAATCTCGTCCACGTGTGTGTATTGCGGTTCGCCGCATGTGGTCAATTGGGAATCGGAGGAGCAATTACTCGCGCCCGATGGAATTATTCCGCATGCGTTCGATCAACAGCGCGCGGTCAAACATTTGGTCGAATGGGTGAAAGCTAAAAACATCAAACCTGAAAAGCAGGTGGACCTGCCGCGCGGTGTGTACCTCCCTTTGTGGAGTTTTGATCTGGGCGGGACGATCGATTACGTGGCTGAAAAAATTGATGACAGTGAGATGCAATTCAATCAAAGACAGCCAAAGAAGATCCGTGTACGCGATGGATATCCTGTTCAAATTAATGACATCCCGATTCCCGCCTCACGTAAGCTGTCTGCTGTTTTCCTGAGGCTGATCCCCAGCTTTGAGTTGAAAGCCGTTAAACCGTACGACGCGCGTTATCTCTCAAACTGGCCCGCGGAAGTGTATGACATTCCCATGGCGGAGGCTTCACTCGATGCGCGTGCGCAAAGTTTGTCTCGTTACAAACGGGACCTGCCGAATCTGCTCACGCCCATGCAGCTCCTCTCCACCACCTCTGCCAACATGACAGTCGAATCTTTCAGGCTCAACCTGTTGCCTGTGTGGATGACCGAACTTCTCTTCGGCGGACGCGAGCATCTGGTGTTGATCAATGGCTGGAATGGAACAGTCGCAAGCGATTTGCCTGATAAGTCGGAAAAATCCGGTGGATTGATGGAGTTCCTGTCCGATTTATTGGGAGATTGACCGCGGACCAAAGACAGCGTGGACGAGGGTATAATTTGCAAAGGACACGAGTGAGATGGCATCCTTTGAAATTATCAGTGACATCACAGATATTGAAGTGATTGCCATCGGTAACTCCATTCGTGATCTGCCGCGTCTCAGAAAATTATACGGTGACGG
>JAXIPJ010000437.1:0-6375 GCA_045402985.1 Anaerolineales bacterium | reverse complement strand
GATTTGTATACAACTTGTTATTCTTGGGTTGTCTTCAACTTCTGCCAACTATCACCTCCTTACATCCTTGCAGGACGACTTACGCAGTGATTATGGCACTTTCAGCTTTTTATTTCAAGTACGGAAATCCGTACCTTTTTCAACCCACCAATGAACAGCTTCCGTTCTGGAAGTTACCCCCAGTTTCTTGTAAATACTCTTCAAATGCTTTTCCACTGTATTGATCGAGATTCCCAAAGAGGCGGCGATTGCGTGATTGTCCTGCCCATCAGTCAGAAGTTGTAGCACTTCACGTTCGCGGCCTGATAAACTCTCCCATTTCGTAGTTACAGCCTCTCTCCAGTTCCGCGCCCTTTTCAGTTGTTCCTTGTCAAAGAGAAATTCTCCACGAGCCGCGCGTCGAATTGCAGAGATCAACTGCCCAGCCCGCAGTTTTTTATCGAGATAACCCGCCGCACCTGCCTCCAGCATACCTGATAAATAAGCATCACGGTCATGCGCGGTTAATACCAGTGTGATTATTTCAGGGTAGTTTTCCCGCACCCATTTTTCAAGTTCAGCGGGGTTATGGTTGGGCATTACCAGATCCAACAACAAAATATTGGGTTGTAGTTCGGCAACTTTTTGTTTGATTTGATCCCCATTCTCCACCTCACCCACCACGTGCATGTCTGAAGCCTTGCCAATAATGGAGCGAACACCTTCAATCCACGAAGGGTGATCGTCCGCGATCAGCACAGTGATTATCTTTTTTTGTGACGGCATTGTATCTCCTTGATTTTCACCTCCCAACTTGAATATACAACTATTTTATACCCCCCCCCCCTATTTTTTGTCAACAACTCTTTACCTACGATCTTCCAACTCTCTCAACCACTCCAAAGATTTATCCCAGCGTTTGCGTGGGTAGACAGCGAATAATTTATCGGGCCGGTCCCATTTGGGGCCGGGAGGACCCGATTCATCCTTCATCAGACTCTTCACTCCCCATAAACCCTTATATTGCACCCAATCCGGTTCGGGGAATAAAACGACCTGTTTCCACTTGTTAGACTGCGGGCGCGCCACCTTTCGGTCTGACATGACGCGTTTGAGATAACTGCTTGATCTGCCTATCGCCTCGCTTCTGGTATCCCCTTCATAGCCAATGCGGAATCCATCTCCGGTTGCGATTTCCATTGGCAGGCTCACCATATAGTGATCACGCTCGTCACGCAGATTCTCGAAATTCTCTTCTGTCAGCGCGGTGGCTGGATGTGTGGCTAATTCATGCAACGCGATCTGGCGCTCTTTTTCGCTTGGGTTAACGAGCATGAATAGAAAATGGATCAAACCGTCGGCCCAGTAAATGAAGCGCTGGAAAAGTCCCTCCTGAAAAAGACTGGCGGAGCGGATCACCTGTGGCTTGCTGTAATTGGCATGTGAACCCAGCGCAGCATAAATGAGCGGATGCGTTGTATCCCTGCCATCTTTATCCTTCACGCAACGCACATTTTCCCATAGCTCCATGGCACCTGAGCCATGTTGTGAAAGCAAAACTGAATAAGGTTCATCATTCTTCAAGTAGACCGCCACCATTTCCCAGTCCCCTTCATGATGATTGATACCGTTCGCGGCCAGCCGCCAATCATTGAACGCGTAAAAGAAATGGTATTGCAGGCTTTTCCAGTTGTTGCCTTCAACATCCTGCCATTCTGCCACGCGCCCGTAATAAACAGGCTGAGGCTCTTTTTCGAGAATTTCCCTATATTGACGGAATGATTTGCGCGCAACGGTCTCAGTGGCACGCGAAAGCATATCCATCAGGAGGCCAGGCGCTTCAGGGATGATGTAGTCAAAGATAAATTTCATGGTCCGCACTGAAAGATAGAACAGCGCCAACAAATAAATGGGCAACAGGATGAGATATTCGATCTGCACACTGATGAATACATGTGGTGTCAGAAAGAACCAAACCGGAGTAGCTCCAAGGGCAAAGAAAAAAAGCGCAGCCAAGGCGGCCAGGAAGAAACGCAAGCGGATGGGTGAAGCCTGAATGAAAATGATTAACGCCGCCACCAACGCCAGGATGGCCGCGACTACAACTCCCATCCCGCCCGCCTGGAACCATCCCGCGCCGATCGCAGCGGCTGACAGGACGCCCCACCACACCCAGATATCCGAGTCAATGAGCGGGTCGTTGACGAAGCGCAGAAAGTATTCCCCGCTTTCCAATTTGCCAAGCAGTGTGACGACCGGCTCGTTGAGATTGGATAACAATCCCACCACGCCTTGTGGTCCGCTTGGAAAGATCGTGCATTTTTCAAGATATGGCTCCACCGCCATGGGGAAGAAGCGCTCACTCTTTGAAAAACGCAAGACTGGTTCATATTTCTCCAGCAATTCCCGTTCGTCCATGGCTAAATTATAAAGCGAAAGCAGGAAGAACTCTTCACCACTGAGTCACTCCCGGGAAATATCGGGACAGGTAAGGCACGGAGATTCTTTAAAGGTTTTCTTCGTGACTCAGTGGTGAAAAACTGGTTAAGCCCACAGATGCTGTTACAATTCAATCACACCGTGGGACGTCAATATATTCACATATACTTTACGTAATAAATCCCCGGAAGGAGATAAATATCCATGCTTTCCCCAACCTCAACACCTGAGCTGGTTCAACCCGTTCCCAGCTCCGACGCCCCGGATAACCGAAGTTATGCCGCCCTCAAAAAGATGATCTTGGAAAAAGGACTGCTAGACAAGCAGCCCGGCTTTCTCACCTACAAAATTCTTCTCACCGCCGCAATGTGGGCCATTAGCATTGCCATTGTCTTTCTCACCGACAATCTCTGGATCCAACTATTGAATGCCGTCTATCTGGCTTTTGTTTTTGGACAATTCGGATTCATCGCCCACGATACCGGCCATCGACAGGGGTTTCATACCACAAAGCAAAATGACTTTTTCGGCCTCCTGCACGCCAACCTGCTGATCGGCATGAGTTATGGCTGGTGGATAGATAAGCACAACAAGCATCACGCCCACCCCAACCAGGAGGATATGGACCCGGACATTGCCATCCCCGTCGTTGCATTCAGCGAAAAAGCCGCTCTCGAGAAACGCGGCATCCCGCGCTTTATTGTCAAGTATCAGAGCTTCTTCTTCTTCCCACTCCTGCTTTTTGAAGCCTACAGCCTGCACGTCGGCGGTGCCATTTTCCTTGCTCAAAAGAAAGCCTGGAAATATCGCCAGGTCGAGATCCTTCTGCTCGTTCTGCATTTCGTTTCGTATTTAACTTTCATCTTTCTGGCGCTCGGCGCCTGGAAGGGACTGGTTTTCGTTCTGGTCCATCAGGCCCTGTTTGGTTTGTACATGGCCTCAGTCTTTGCACCCAACCATAAAGGGATGCTCATCGTGCGCAAAGACGAAGCCATGGATTTCCTCCGCATGCAAGTTCTCACCGCCCGCAACGTGAGAGCGCATCCCATCACCGACTTTTGGTATGGTGGGCTGAACTACCAGGTTGAACACCACCTCTTCCCCTCCATGGCGCGCAATCAACTGCGCGAGGCACAGGTCATCATCCACCAGTTTTGCAAGGACCTGGACATCAGCTATCATGAGACCAGCATGTTCCATTCGTATGTGGAAATTTTGGAATACCTGCATTTGGTCAGCGCCCCCCTGCGCCAGAAGAAACTGGCGGTTGAGACGATCTAATTGTTTCTTTCCAGTAAATTAGTGCTATGTCATTCTCCTGAAGGGACACCGCTTCGGGACGGTGTGAGGAGCGAAGCGACGACACTTGCACCGCATGCACACCTGCCCCGGTGGGTCGGTGCCGAGGAGTGCAGGTGAGAATCTCAGATTACAAAGTAATCTTTCTGTTCAAAAACCGAGATTCTTCACTCCTCACAAAGCGGGTCGCTCAGAATGACATATAAAAAGAATTGGGCTGTTCATTGAACAGCCCAATTTTGTTTCTACGAGGCATTCGCTTTTGAACGATATCGCCTAAGCGCATCCCACCCTACCAGCGCCTTTTCCTTTTCATCCCACAAGCGGAAGAATAAAGAGCGAAGGCTATGCTCAAACGTCAGCGGCTCTACTTGAAAAGCAGGATTCTCATTGTGACATTGCTCCAGCTTATAGTTGGGGATTCTTGGACTAAGATGATGGATATGATGAAAACCGATGTTCCCCGTGAACCATTGCAGGATCTTCGGAAGTTTATAGAACGAACTGCCATCCAGGCCAGCGTTGAAGAATTCCCAATCCGGGTGACGTTCCCAATAGGTAGGGTCAAAGTTATGCTGAACATAGAACAGCCACACACCTACCCCACAGGCGATCAGCAAAACAGGAATTTCAACAAGCAGGAAAGCTGCCCAGCCAACCTCGATCATTAACCAACCTACCACTGCGGCGATCGCAATATTCGTCCAGATCACACTGCTGCGTTCACGTTTCCCCGCACCCTTTTCCGTGAAGCGATGCGTCACTGTAAAGACAATGAACGAACCTACAGTGAACAGGATCATCGGACTACGCATAATGCGATAGCCAACTTTCTTGTACCACGGCGCAGCAAGATATTCCTCCACCGTCATCGTGTACACATCGCCGATTCCACGCCGGTCCAGATCTCCAGCGGTCGCGTGATGAATCGCGTGGCTATGCTTCCACTGATAAAACGGTGTGATCACCAACACGCCCAGCACCAGCCCAAGGCGATCATTTGCTTTCATGGTTTTGAAGAACGAGCCATGACAGCAATCATGGAAGATGATGAAACATCTCATCATGAAGCCTGCCGTTGGCACCGCCAGGATCAGGGTCAGCCAATACCCGATTTCGAGACTGCGAACCATGATGTACCACATCACAATGAACGGAATCACCGAATTGAACACCTGCCACGCACTACGCCATGTTTCCGGAAACGCGTACTTTGAAACAATCCCCTGCCATTTGAATTTTTCAGTAGACATCCTGCCTCCAATCTAATATCCCTCTATTTTACTTTATTCAGAAGCCCTGGAAGATACAGATCTGAAAGTGATGTTAACATTAGATTCACCCCTTGAAACTGCAACAAAGACGTCACCGGATTCGGGACTGCAACCACGAATATCCCAGCGGATCTGGCAGCCGTGACTCCATTTGGGGAATCTTCGAAGACAACCGCCTCCTTTTTCTGGACTTTTAGCCGGGTCAGCGCCAACAAATATAGATCCGGGTACGGCTTGGTCCTGCCAGCGCCCACCTCGTCTGAGCAGATGACAGCGTCGAAATGCTCGAAGATGCCGAGTCGCTTTGCGTGCGTATCCACCCACGAATGCGGCGAACTGGAGGCGATCGCCAGCTTGAGTCCCAGGCGTTTCGCTTCGTGGATGGTATCCATCACGCCAGGCAGGATCGGTTGCGCAAGCGTAATGGTGTGACTCTCCAGGCGATGGCGAGTGCGCAGGGAAACGGAATCCAGCCGTCCCTTAGCAAGAAGCGAGAGATGTTCCGCCGCGTCGAAGTCCGAGAGTCCATATCCGCCGACGATCTTTCCCCATTCGTCATGCGGTAATTCAAATCCGTGTTCATGATATATGTTTTGCCAGACGTGAAATTCAGGCGTCTCGGTGTCGAGGATGAGTCCGTCGAAATCGAAGATAAGGGCTTTGATCATTTGCCAATTTTAACCCATGCTATACTCGCTGTCATTGCGAGGGCGGTGTACTTCGGCCCGAAGCAATCTCCCACATCGTGAGCAGATTGCTTCGCCCTTTGGTTTCGATACGGCGGACGAACACCGCCTACTCAACCAGCAGGGCTCGCAATGACAATGTAAAGCAGGAGAACAATATGCAAAACCTCTATTACTCCGAGTACATCGAACTCGATAAAATTCTGCACAGCCAGCACCCGAAGAGTTTTGAGTCGATGGATGAAGGCAATGATGAAATGCTTTTTATCATTATCCATCAGGTATATGAACTCTGGTTCAAGCAGATCATCTTTGAGCTGGACCTGGTGCGGAATATTTTTATGAGGGATGGCCAGGATGGCATCAACGATAATTCGGATGATATGAGCAAGGTGGTGCAGAAACTGAAGCGGATCGGGAAGATCCTGGAACTGATCAACCAGCAGGTAGGCGTTCTGGAGACGATGACCGCGCTGGACTTTCTGGAGTTCAGAAATGTTCTATTGCCAGCCTCGGGTTTTCAAAGCAAGCAGTTCAGGCTGATCGAAGCAAAAATGGGATTGAAAATGGAACAAAGATACAAAACGGAATACTATAAACATACGCGCCGTGGGAGTTTATCGGAAGCCGATCTGCAGGAAGTGAACCGGGCTGAAAGCGAAAGCACGTTGAAGGAATTGATCATCAAGTGGCTGGAG
>JAXIPJ010000084.1:0-9705 GCA_045402985.1 Anaerolineales bacterium | reverse complement strand
GCCTGTAAAGCTGCCTCCACTTTTGATACGCGGATTATTCATCCTGATCGACGCCCTCGTGCTGGATAAACTGTTTGCGCCAAATATCAATCGCTTCAGACAACGCCTCGGTCTGCCAGCCATCAACAAAATTTTCGGCGGCTGGATGCACTCTCCGCAAAAAAACCTTGGCTTATTTCCCGATTGGTTCGCCCAGCCCCAACCCGATTGGCCCCCGCAAACCCAATTGACCAGCTTCGTCTATTACGACAAACAAAACGGGAACGAAGAACTTCCCAAGGAGCTGGAAACTTTCCTAAGCGCAGGCAGTGCGCCGATCATATTCACAGCAGGCACCGCCATGAAACATGCCGATCAATTCTTTCGTGATTGCATCGAAGCCTGTCAACTGCTTGGTCAGCGCGGTATTCTGCTTACACAACACTCCGACCAATTGTCAGATGCACTTCCACATGGGATTCAACACTTTGCTTATTTACCTTTCAGCAAGGTACTTCCGCGAGCGCTGGCGCTTGTCCACCACGGCGGCATCGGCACAACTGCACAGGCGATTGCCGCAGGCATCCCGCAGGTGATACGTCCGATGGCGCACGACCAACCCGATACTGCCGCCCGCGTGGAAAAAATGGGCATCGGCGTATCCTTAATCCCGAAAAAATTCAACGCCGCCTCCCTCACCGAAAAATTAGAAATCTTGATCACATCACAGGCTGTTTTGGATCGTTGTAAAGCCTACGCTGAAAGAATACACCCGAATCAATCGCTCGATGATACATGCACGATCATTGAAGACTTTGCCGCAGCGTAAGGAACCAAAAGATGATGGAACAAAAAACCAATTCGACGGATGGAGCCCAATTATAGGCTCATATGTCGTGGAGATTTTGTTTGCGGGTAGAAGCGAGGGAGGCATGCAGAACAATACAAGAGTCAGTCCCTGGCGGAGTCGCGCCTGCTAAGCGTACAATAATGAAATTGCAGTAGAATTTTCCTATACATACAGTGATGAAACAATCCATCTTCCTTTTTTTGTGTATCTCTGCCTTGATCTCAGGTTCTGCTTGTTCGATCCAGATCAGTCAGAATGTACCAGCAACTCAAACTACATCAGTGCCTGCCAATGGCGCGGTCAACATACCGGTTACATGGGGAAGCCTGAATTTGACCGGGAGGCTGATTTACGTCGCTACCCACTTTAAGCGGAACAATAATGCAAAAGGAGGTCTGGCAATTGATGTGAAATCATTGGACCTTGCAACTGGCAATGTTACAACGATTTTTGAAACTCCGCTTGGGGGCTGGATTGATTCCATGGCCATTGCGCCCGATCTCAAGAACCTGATCATCTCGTATGCGCCCTCATCCGACCCGCCATTAGGAGGTAAGGAAAGGCTATACATCATGCCGCTCGATCGATCCCAACCACCCCAACTGCTCTTCACTCCACCCTCTGATAAAGACCAATATTACCAACCCGATTGGTCGCCGGATGGGAAATACATTTATTTCACGCATATCAATTACCAGTCATCCTCCGCGACGTATGAGGTCATGCGGTTCACCTATCCAAATGGAAAATTGGAACAGGTGGCAAATCAGGCCTATTGGCCCAGACTATCCGGAGATGGATCTCACATTGCTTATGTCTCAATTGAGTCTGCGAGCGGGCCAAATGGACTTTTCGTTGCGAACGCTGACGGGACAGATGCGCGTTCTGTACCGTTATTAGGCTCCGGATGGATAAACAATTTTATTGATGCGCCATTGTTTTTGCCAGATGGTCAAACGATTCTATTCAGTGGACCGATTCCCCTTCAAGGTTCTGCGCAGAGCTGGATTGAGAAATTACTGGGCATTACAGTTGCGTCTGCGCACGGCTCTATTCCTTCCGACTGGTGGTCTGTTCCTTTGACTGGTGGCGAGCCAATGCGATTGACCCATATTTATTCGCCTGGGCTATTTGCAAGCCTCTCTCCTGATTTGAGATATATTGCGAGTTATAGTGCATCTGGAATTTTCGTTATGAATCCTGAGGGTGGGAACTTAACCCAGGTTGTAAATTTTACGGGTGGCATACTCGGAACGGTAAGCTGGATTCCATAATAATACGCATGCCTGCTCTAATCCTGTTATTATAGAAACAAAATAAAATTCCATCTTTCAATGCCAAATGAGGAGAATCTTATGAACAAGAAATTCTTTGTGACTGCTTGCCTGATAGCCCTCATTGCCTTATTAACCAGCTATCAGACGGCCCTTGCCCACGAGTCCGTTACGGTGGGCGATTATGAGATCGAGATCGGCTGGTTGAGTGAGCCGCCGATTGCAGGTCAACTAAACGGGTTCGAGATCAGCGTATCGAATACCAGCAGTGGCGAAGCGCAGCCGGTGGAGGATATTTCCTCGCTGGTCGTCACAGTTTCTTATGGCGGTCAGAGCAGGGAACTCACTCTTGAACCTTTGGGGGATGATGCGCCCGGTCAATACGAAGTTGCCATGCTTCCCACGGTCGCAGGGCAATATACGGTTGCCTTCAGCGGTCAACTGGGTGATACCCCTGTCGATGCGCATGTGGAACCTGAGGAAGTGAGCCCAGCCGATACACTTCAGTTCCCATCTGTTGAGTCTTCCGAACAAAGCGTTGGCTCTGGTGCGACCGATTGGCTCATTTACCTTAGCCTGCTGATTGGGCTGATTGCTCTAGGGCTGGGAGTGTCCGCGCTTCGCAAGGCTCGTTGAACCAGCTTGTGGTATCTCGAAGATCATTTCGTCAATTTGCCCTCAGCGTGTTGACGTGAAATTCAAAAGACGTCTCGTCTGGTCGGTGGCCATCGTGCTGATCTACAGCGCATGGGCGGTCATTTTGGTATCTGCGCATGCATTGTTGGTGCGCTCCAACCCCGCGGCAAATGCCGTATTGGAGCAGGCGCCCGTGCAGGTGGAGCTTTTCTTTAGCGAGTCGCTTGAGCCCAAGCTTAGTTCGATCCGTGTAGTGGATTCAAACAATCTCATCGTGGATGCAGGAGATGTGCGCGTCGATGCCGCGGTCCCGACGCGCATGACCGTTACCCTGCATTCCCTCACCGACGGGGTCTACACCGTCAGTTGGCAGGCACTCTCTGCCATAGACGGGCACCAAAGCAGTGGCACATTTCCGTTTGCAGTGGGGGACGCCAGCGCAACTGCGGTACAGTCGATTCCACAGAGCAGTTCGGCACGGCTGCCTTTCAGCGCGCTCGTAGCCAAATTTTTGTTGCTGGTTTCGCTGGCGATCCTGATCGGGCAAAGGCTCTTTATTTGGCTGATTTGGGAGCCTGTTCTAAAATCAGATCAGGATGGTTCTTCATCTTCGATAGGCAGGCCAGCCATCTGGAGCATACTCTATCGGTGTGGGTTGATCGGCCTGCTTCTCTCCATTGGGCTGGGCATGCTATCTCAGGCCGGTCAGACAACGGGCCGCGAGTTGGCGTTCCCATGGGCACCTGAAACAGGCCGCATCCTGGCTGAAACGCGGCTGGGAGTCATCTGGCTGATGCGTTTGGCTCTCGCTATGTTTGCAGTTTGGCTGGCTGGGGGCCAAGAATCCTCTCTAAAAGATCGCCTGGGGTTCGCTGTGAATCTGGCCTTGTTATTCACAGTGACTATGACGAGTCATGCCGCGACGGAAGTACGACCGCTTCTTCCCATGCTTGGCGATTGGCTCCATTTAATTGGCATGACTTTCTGGCTGGGTGGTCTGGTTTACTTGTTTACGGGTATCCGTCACTTGGGGCAATTGGAAGGTCAAGCGCGGACGAAATTGACATCTTTGTTGACCGCGCGCTTCTCGATCAACGCCATCATCTTTGTCTCGCTCATCGGCGTCACCGGGTTTTATTCTGCCTATTTGCGAGTTGGCTCCTGGCCTGCGCTGCTCACCAGCATCTACGGGCATGTCTTGCTTGTCAAACAGATATTTGTTGTGGGGCTGCTCATTATTGCCGCCACGAATCTTCTGATCATTTCCCCGCGCCTGAATCGCCTGCGTCTTCAAGGCATTACTGATAGGACAGTTGCAGCGCGCTTTGGGAAAAACCTGATCCTCGAACTTACATTTGCAGCTTTGCTTTTAGCGAGCGTGAGTTTTCTTACTTATCTGCCTCCGGCCAAGGTCGTATCCATCAATTCAGATCTTACAGGTCGGATGGAAGTAGATGATCTCAATTTGGATATATCCATCTCGCCGGGTCGCGTGGGACAAAACACATTTACTCTTAAAGTGATCACTGCTGAGGGCCATCCCCTCCATTCTGCGAAGAAAGTATTATTGCGCTTCACGCCAACGCAGGCGAATATCGCGCCCTCTGAACTTGAATTGATCGGCCTGGGAGATGGATCCTTCGTCGCCAAAGGTGCTTATTTGAGTTTACCGGGCAGTTGGCAGGTCCAAGCTGTGGTGCGCCGCGAAGATAAATTTGATGCGTATGCAAATTTTGACTTCACGCTTCGCAATCCTGGCGCTGCCGCCGAAGGGACATCTGCCATACCCAAACAGGCCGCCTGGCTTATATTGGTCATCGGACTCCTATGCAGCTCACTGACGGCGTATATAAAAGCGCCTGCAGGTTTACGTTTGGGAATAGGAGCGCCACTGGCTTTATTGACCTTCAGCCTGGGTCTCTTTTATCTGACGCAGCCTGTCGTTATTGAAACCGCGCAGGTGAATCCGATTGCGCCAAACAGCGAATCTATTGCGGCGGGTCAGGTTTTGTTTTCCGCCTCTTGCGCTCCCTGCCATGGCGTTACAGGAAAGGGAGATGGGCCTGTGGGTCTCACCCTTAATCCGCGGCCAGCCGATCTTCGTCAACATGCCATCCCCGGCATTCACACCGATGCGCAGTTATTCGAATGGGTCACAAATGGCTTTCCTGGCTCGCGCATGCCGGCCTTTAAATCTGCCCTTTCAGATACGGATCGCTGGAATTTGGTAAACTTTATCCGCACTTTGGCACCCAAATAAGCGCTAACGAGGAGAGAATTCCAATGATCAGAACACATTTTATAGGATGGTTGCTAATTTTCGCTCTGGCCGTTTCCGCTTGTTCAAGTGGGAATACTCAGTCCCCGGCGGTTGCAACGCCGACTACGCCACCCGATGAATATGAAAGCTTCCCGACAGCGATCGCCTCAAACGCTGCGACAATCCCAGTCACGTGGGCGGGTCTGAATCTGACCGGGAGGCTGGTCCACAACCTTGGTGCTGTGGATGCAGCCAACAACTATATCGTACAGATCCGCGTGCTTGACCTTGTGACTGGGCATCTTGCTGTCGTAAACACCGCCCCCATCAATGCCTCCATTTATTACATATCCGTCTCGCCGGATGGCAGGCAGGTCGTGATGTCCTACTCGCCGCCATCTCAGGAGAATCCCGATGTAGTGCAGGGCATATATCTAATGCCATTGGATGACTCCGAACCTCCGCAGTTATTGTTTACGCCGCCAACTCCGCAGGATCAATATACCCAGGCAGAATGGTCGCCGGATGGAACATATATTTACTATACCCATCTGAATCATCAGATCCCTAATGACCCAGGTCGAGCGTATCCGCTTTATGAGATTTTTCGAATGGCCTATCCGGGAGGGGCGCAGGAGACTGTCGCTACTGCTGCTCATTGGCCCAGGTTGTCACCCGATTCAGCGCGCCTGGCGTACGTCTCATTGGACCCGTTATCTGGTGAGCACAAATTGATGATCGCGGACGCAGATGGAGGCAACGCGCAGGAAGTGGTTTTATCCGGTCCATATATCCCCGAAGATATTGATGCTCCTGTCTTTTCACCGGATGGTGGATCAATGCTGTTTAGTGGGTCGGTGCCGGGTGAATCTTATCAGCCAAACTGGTTTGAAAAATTAGTCGGCATTCAAATTGCCAAAGCCAATGGCGAACCATCAGATTGGTGGTCGGTGCCTGTGGGTGGCGGCGAGATCACTCAATTAACAAACATCAGACATATGGGTTTATATGCCAGCTTCTCTCCAGACAATCGGTATGTCGCAAGTTCCAGTAAAGATAATATATTTGTGATGAAGCCAGATGGTTCAGAGTTGACTGTACTGATCCCTGAACTGCACGGTTCCACCGGCACGCTGAGTTGGATACCTTAAAGCGAGGTTACGTTCTTAAAATGAAAAAAATATTTTCGCTGTTGCTATATTGCTTGTTAGTTCTTTGCCTATTCGGTTGTTCCATTGATCTCGATCAGCCCTCAATAGCGACTCCAAGTTCTGAGGTCACCTCTGCCTCTCCAACTTTCCCCCCAGGTGTAAGCCTCGATAATACGACTCCTTCTGCGGTCACTACCACCATACCAGTCACCTGGTCCGCTCTGAACTTGACAGGCAGTCTGGTTTATATAAGCCCACCGGTAACAGGCGATGTTTCCTTCTTCATAAGCATAGAAAGACTGAACCTTACAACCGGTGAGATCACGCCAATATTTACCACCAGCGGCGACGACTGGATATTTTACATGAGCGTTTCGCCAGATGCCAAACAACTGGTTATGTCTTATACGCCTCCCGCGCAATCCGGCTCTGTATCGAATCGAGCCTTGTATATTCTGCCGCTGGATGCAAGCGTTCCGCCTCAAGAGTTGTTTCCCGCGCCAACGCCTGATGATCATTATGTTCACGTTGAATGGTCACCGGATGGGAAATATATTTACTACGCCCACTACAACGACAATGATAAACCTGATGCGCAGCTCAATCCGCCCTATGATATTTTCCGAATGAGCTATCCGAATGGCGCGCCTGAGAAAATTGCTGATCATGCCTTCTGGCCCCGACTCTCCTCCGACTCAACCAAACTTGTCTACATCTCCCTCGACCCTGTGACTGGAAGCAATGAATTGGTAATTGCAAATGCAGATGGCAGCAATGCCCAGGTCATCTCCGATTCGTCGATTCCAGATATCATAGATGCCCCCATCTTTGCACCGGATGGGCAATCGATTCTCTTTAGCGCACCTGTTCCCATTCAGTCTTATCAGCCAAAATGGTTCGACAAATTAATGGGGATTCAGATGGTGAAAGCCCACAACGTTCCTTCTGACTGGTGGCGGGTGCCCGTCACTGGAGGAGCGCCTACTCGATTGACACAGATCCAAAGCATCAATCTGTTCGCGAGCATTTCATCCGATAAAAAGCATGTGGCTAGTTTAAGCGGGGAAGGCATATTCGTGATGGACCTGGATGGTTCAAACCTGACGCGTTTGCTTTTTTCCCCGGGAGTTTCCGGAACGGTCAGTTGGATACCATAACCCATAAACACGCGGCCTGCTCTCCTTTGAATCTGTAACATTTTATGATGAGAAATTTCTCAGCTACGGTTGACCTTCACTATAAGCGTGATTAGAATAACGATGTTCAAACTTTCCAACTCTGCTTGAAAGAGAGTTGGTCGATCACGTTGTGAAACTCGTTTACGAAAGGTGGTGACAGGCGAAACTTGATCCGCTAATGAGGAGAAATGATTGCGCATTTGCCGATGCTGTCAGTCATTTGATATTCATCCAATTTGTAATTGAGGAGCTCAAACCATGAAGAAAGTATCTTTGATATTGGCGCTTGTGATCGCTCTTTCATCAACGAGCGTTTCTGCCGGTGCCAATGCAGGTCCTAACGACAGTGGTTTCAAAACATCCCAGCCCTCGATGCTGGCGCCTGTTATGGCAGGTGTGCAGGTGACCCCCATCCTCACAGTTGGTGATGTACTTCCAAGCGGCTTTCGATATGAAGCTGTCCCGGATGGTATTTCCCTGCGCACCAGAGGTCAGGGTCGAGTGGACGTATTTGTGAACCACGAGACCAGCAAAGTTCCGTTTCCTTACGTCACGGCTGGTCCCACCGCTGCCAACAGCGAGAACGACTTCGATAACGCGCAGGTAAGCCAGTTGATCCTCAACCAGAACTCAGCCGGTGTGCTCAACGGCTCATTCGCCATCTCGAGCAGTTCTGGCTACCAGCGCTTCTGCTCCAATTACCTCGCCACCAGCAAGGAAGGTTTCGACCGCGAGATCCTCTTCACCAACGAAGAGGCGATAGACTACGTATTGCGGCAGGAGGCATCCTGGCCCCCCGCCATCGGCGATCCCGCTGAAAAGCAGATCGGGCTTGTTGTGGCTCTCGATGTGCAGACCGGCAAACACCACCCGATCTACGGGATGGGCAGGCACAATCACGAGAACAGCGTCCCGGTCCCAGGGTATGATGACCTGGTAGTGCTCTCGGGTGATGACACGTTCACAAGCGGCCCTCTCACCGGGGTGACATTTCCCCCAGGTGTGACAGCGCCAGCACAATCCCAACTCTATTCTTACATTGCATCCAGCACAGATGCGCTTCTGGCGGATGAGGGCAACCTATGGGCTTTTGTCTCAGATGACCTGGCTTTTGACGACTACTACGATTTCGTCCCCGGCTCAACTCAGACCGTGAGCGGGCATTTCATCCAGGTACCGAAGGATATTGCCACGGGCCTCACCGCTGATGGTTCTGAGATCAAAGCCGCTGATGTGGGTTTCCCTTTGCCTCCTATAAATGGCAGTTGGCAACGAGATAATCGCACGACCACTCCAATCGGCTATGACGGACCGCAGTGGGTGCTCGAATATTGGAGCGATATCAACAACGTCTTCCAGTTCGTCCGCGTGGAAGATATTGCTTACGACAAGCGACCTGGGATGAGCAATGTGGTTTATGTTGTGGACTCCGGTCGCGGAACCGCGGCGGCTCCACCAAATCCACCATTATTTGGTCCAGGCGTATCCACGAACGGTCGTGTCTGGAAGATAGTGTTCAATCCCAGCGACCCGACAATCGTTACATCCCTCTCTGTATTCGTGGAAGGAGACGATACTCCAGTAAAGACCCTTAACGAAGTTCACCAGCCAGATAATATTGAGTCAACGCTGAACGGCATTTTGTTGACAGAAGACCCTGGTAGCAGCCAGCAGTTCCCGGTAACCTCCACTGATCCCAGTGCCACCAGCGCGCGACTCTGGTACGTTCCTTTCTCAGGCGTACCACAGGTTGTGGTGAAAGTGGATCAATCTGCGGATGGTGGCCCGACCGATGTTGATGGCAGGTCCGTAGGCAATCTTGGTGCATGGGAGTCGACTGGTATTGTCGATGCATCTGAAGCTTTTGGTCCTGGCGCGTACTTAATTAACATCCAGGCAGCTACGCTCTGGGTGGAGAAGGCTTTGGGTGAAGATACATTCATCGACGCAAACACCGACCCAGACTTCACCTACAAACGTGCAGGTGGGCAGCTGCTCCTATTGATCATTCCCGGCCTTTAACATAAAATACGTCAGCATTTCCTGAGCGTATACAGCTAACACGCCCCGAACTCATAACCTCGGGGCGTGTTTTATATTATTAGGCATATGCTGTACAGTACAATTGTTCAAAAATTATGCTTCTCTTTTCCACCAGCATTTTTCTTTCTGCATTTCTCCTCTTTCAGATCCAGCCGATGATCGGCAAATTCATCCTGCCCTGGTTTGGTGGCACGCCCGCGGTCTGGTCTACGCTGATGTTGTTCTTTCAGGTCCTGCTCACTGGCGGGTACGCCTACGCCTATTGGCTGATCGGTCGTGTCGAAACACGGCGACAGATCACCATCCACATTTCGTTGACAGCTTTTGCGATCGT
>JAXIPJ010000417.1:0-50650 GCA_045402985.1 Anaerolineales bacterium | reverse complement strand
GCCGCCGTGAAAGGCCTCACCCTGCAGGTAGCGCAGGGTGAGGTGTTCGGTTTTCTGGGGCCGAACGGCGCTGGCAAGACCACGTCCATAAAAATGTTACTCGGGTTGATCTCCCCCTCTTCTGGCACGGCCTCCTTATTAGGGAAGCCTATCGGAGATCGGGATGCAATGTCCCGCATCGGATTCCTGCCTGAGCATTTCCGTTTTCAAGAATGGCTAACTGCCAGGGAATTTCTCACTTTGCACGGTCGACTCCTGCGGATGAAGGCCGATGATCTGGCCTCGCGCATGGATGAGTTGCTTGAGCGCGTGGGATTGGCAGATTATCGGAACAAACTATTACGAACATTTTCAAAAGGCATGCTGCAACGCGTTGGGCTGGCACAAGCCTTATTGAACCGGCCCGCCCTCATCTTCCTGGATGAGCCAACTTCTGGCCTAGACCCGGTCGGCCGCCGACTTGTCAGAGATGTGATCCGTGAGGTCCGCGCCCAGGGGACGGCTGTCTTCCTGAATTCACATCTACTCAGCGAGATCGAAGTCACCTGCGACCGGGTGGCGTTCATCCGTCATGGAGAAGTGGTACGGGTGCTTGAGTTGGCTGCGCTATCAACGGACGAGACCAGCCTATCTATTCGCGTGTCCAACTTCCCCGCCGAGGCGCTGACGGGGCTTTCGCAATGGGGAAAAGATATCCAGATGGATGGAGAACATATCAGCATGGTCATACCGAGCGATGCAGTCCTTCCGGCGATCACCCGTTATCTCGTTTCTGAGCGTGCTGAGGTCTTTGCGATTAGCCCAAATCGCAGGTCGCTGGAAGATATTTTTATCGAAACTGTCGGCAAGGATGGTGGGCTTTGAACGCAATTTTGATCCTGGCAAATCTTACCTTCCGGGAAGCCATACGCAGGCGCATCGTGCTGGCCGGGCTCGCGCTGGGCATCAGCTTCCTGGTCATTTACTCCATCGGTTTGAATTTTATACTTATTGAAGTCAGGCAAGAACAACTCCGGGATCTTCCAGCGCGGAGCATTATGAATGTGGAAATGCAGAATTGGTTTATGATGGCTGGCTTGTACGCCATCACTTTTCTTTCAGTTGCCATGGCTGCCCTGCTGGGAGCAGATACTCTGGCAGGTGAGATCAACTCTGGCACCATCCAGACGATCGTCAGCAAACCGATCCGCCGCGCCAATGTGATATTAGGCAAATGGCTGGGCTTTGCCGGACTGCTGGGTTTATATCTCCTGTTTATGGCTGGAGGGGTAGTTTTGAGTATGTTCATTCAGGGCGGTTACGTGGCAGATAATTTGCTGAATGGACTGGGCCTCATTTACCTGGAATCGTTGGTGATCATGACCGTCACGCTGATGTGCTCAGCTTCCTTTCCCGCGCTGGCAACCGGCGGCATTGTCTTCGGCTTGTACAGCCTTGGCTTCATAGGGGGTTGGATCGAACGGATTGGGGCGATATTCCAAAACGCCACTGCTGTCGAAATCGGTATCCTCACCAGCCTCATCATCCCCAGCGAATCGCTGTGGAGCCGGGCAGCCTTCGAAATGCAAACGCCTTTCGCAGCAGTTTTGGGCGTATCCCCTTTTGCAAGCAGCTCCGTTCCCAGCCCGTTGATGATAATCTACGCGCTCTGCTATCTTGCGGTTTGTCTGATCTTAGCCATTCGGATCTTTGAAAAGCGGGACCTGTAAGGGCAGCACCAAAATCAATCTAAAATTGCCGTTTGAGATTTGCTCCCGCCGATGAGGGGGCCTTTTCAGTCTCCAGCCGAGTTTCAACTGCGTAACGAAAAGGTTATGTTAACAAATCCTAATTTTCATGTATAATTAAGGAAATCCTTAAGGATTTGTAAAAGACAATTTCTGCCGCATCTGCGATCTGGCTGTAAAAACAACTCTGGATATTAGAGCATGAACCTCCCCGTTTTGGGAGTTATTTTGTGAAGTCAACTTAGGAAAAAAATGACACATAATTTGTCTTCACCCCCACAACCCGTTCACCGAACGTGACTTAAGACTTAGCCACACGGATTGACCCTTTCCGCACCCTTCTCGCGGGACCCGGGGCCTGCTCAACCTACCTGGATTTTCCCCACAGCCGAGACCGCTTCGACCGGTTCTTCGGCTGTTTGTTTTTAACGTGGGGCGGATTACCAATCCGCCAGACCGTCGGGTCACCAACCCGACCTACGAAGATCTATGAAAAAAATTACTGCTCTCGTAGTTCAAAAGCGTAACCCCAACCGGGTCAACGTTCATCTGGACGGGGAATATGCATTCGGCCTGGCACGCATCGTCGCGGTGTGGCTCAGAGTCGGCCAGGAGTTGGACGAAAAGAAACTTAAGCAGTTGCAGGTTGAGGACGCGCGCGAACGAGCTGTCCAGCAGGCATTGCTTTTCCTTAGCTACCGCGCCAGATCCGAATCTGAAATTCGTCAGAACCTCATCAAGCATGAGATTCCTGAGGAAGTTATTGAAGAGACGCTCGCCCGGCTGAGACAGGATGGGCTTGCAAACGACGGTCAATTTGCCCAGGCATGGGTGGAAAACCGCAGCACGTTTCGTCCGCGCAGCCGCCGCATGTTGGCGATGGAACTTCGGCAAAAAGGGCTCGACGATGAGGCCGTCTCATCCGCGCTCGAAGATATTGATGATGAACCACTGGCCTATGAAGCCGCCAAAAAAAGGGCTCCCAGATTTAAAGCTCTGGAATGGACCGATTTCCGCAAGAAACTTTCCGAATTTCTGACACGGCGCGGATTTTCGTACTCTGTCATCGCACCGGTTGTCACACGCATTTGGAATGAAGTAAGAAAAGATGAAAAACCTTATGAAGAAGAGGATATAAGATGAACCTGGTTAACTTTATTGTAATGATAGTCGCCCTGGCTTTGGGCGGTGTGCTGGGCTATTTTTTTCATCGTTATCAGGCTGATAAAGCCCTCAAGAATCAACAGGATAAGGCCGATAATATTTTAAAGGGTGCCAGCGAACAGGCCCGCCTGATCGAAAGCCAGGCACGTGAGAATGCTGTCAAGATTGTGCAAGCGGCCGAAACAGAGATCAAAGAGCGCCGCATTGAACTGAATAAAGAAACCGACCGCCTCGACAAGCGCCGCTCCGAAGTTGAGAACCGCATGGAGAAACTGGAACAACGCGAGCAGACGCTAAACAAACGCCAGTCGCAGGTGGATCGAAAAGCCAACGAGATCGAGAAGCTGTACGAGGACCAGGTAAAGAAACTCGAGTTCATCGCACAAATGTCGCAGGACGACGCAAGGAAGGATTTGTTCGCGGCAGTTGAAAAGGAGGCGCGCGGCGATATGGCGCGCATCATCCGTCAGATTGAAGCGGAAGCGCGCGAGGAAGGCGAGAAACGCGCCCGCAAATTGATCGCAGATGCAATCCAGCGCGTGGCTTCTGAACACGTGGCTGAAGTGACGCGGGCGGTTGTGACCTTGCCAAGCGAGGAAATGAAGGGTCGCATCGTGGGCCGTAATGGCCGAAATATTAAGGCATTCGAACAGGCCGCCGGGGTGGATGTGATCGTGGACGATACACCTGATTTCGTTACAATTTCCTGTTTCGATTCAGTCCGCCGTGAGATCGGGCGCCGCGCCTTGGCAAAATTGATACTGGATGGAAGGATACATCCCGCGCATATTGAAAAAATTGTTGAAGATGAAACCCGGGCAGTCGAAAAGATCATGAATGAAGCAGGCGAACAGGCCGCTTATGACGCCAATATTACAGGCTTACACCCGGAAGTCCTTCGGATGATGGGACGGCTCAAGTTCCGCACATCCTATGGGCAAAACCAACTTGCTCATGCAGTGGAGGTCTCCAAGTTGGCTGGCATATTGGCTGCAGAAATTGGGGCAAATGTCGAACAGTCCAAACAGGGCGGTTTCCTCCACGACATTGGCAAAGCCATGGACCACAACCAGGAAGGAACACACGCCAGACTCGGCGCGGAATATTGCAAGCGCTATGGTGTAAACTCAATTGTGGTGAACGCCATCGAATCACACCACCATGAGGTTGATCAACTTACGGTTGAGGCAGTCATCGCCGAAGCTGCAGATGCCATTTCGGGCGCGCGCCCCGGAGCGCGACGTGAGGATCTGGAAGCATACATCAAGCGTATTCGCTCCCTGGAGGAAATGTCTATGTCGTTTGAGGGAGTTCAACAGGCTTTTGCAATTCAGGCGGGACGTGAAGTTCGTATAATTGTAAAACCAGAGGCCATTGACGATCTTGCCTCCGCACGATTAGCCAGAGATGTAGCCAAGAAAATTGAAGAAACCATGCAATATCCTGGGCAAATCAGGGTGACTGTCATCCGCGAGACGCGTTCTACGGAGATCGCGAAATAAAAGATTAAACCACAGTGGCTCTCTTTTACTTCGAAATATTAACAATGTCCCCGATCAAAAAAGGCATATTCAAATTTAGAGATTACTTCAGAAGGGTTTAATCGTCTGCAGGGAAGAGCCTCTATGAGCATGTCTGCAAAAGAAATCAAAGATTCAAAGTCTGCCAAAGTGGAACGTGACAACGCCAGGTTGTCATCCCTCCCATGGTGGACATGGGTTTTGCCATTCTTTATTGCGAACATTGGCACCTGGGTTTCACTCTGGTTCAAAACCGATCCCGGCGTATCGCTTTGGTATCTGCCTACAGCATTAGGAATTGTCATGGTTTATTGGTGGGGGCCACGGGCGTTGCTTGGTTTATATTTAAACGCGGTAGTATCTGCTCCTCTATGGGATCTGCCAGGGAAATGGGCTCTTTTATATGCTCTACCGGAAACAATTGAGGTCGGTTTAAGTTGGTTTCTTTTTGTGAGGCTGATACGAGGACGTTTCTGGCTTCCTGATTTAGTGAATGTAGTTCAGTTTCTAACATTCGGATCGTTACTGCCTGCCATTGCCGCTAATTTATACCTTGTAACCCAACTCTCTTTACTGGGCGATATCCCCAGATCTACTATGTGGGAAAACTGGTTGATTTTATTTTCCGCTGATCTGGCAACCCATTTTGTCCTGGCTGTTCCGGCACTTATGTTATTCACAAAATTCATGTCAGCAAAGGGTTGGACAATAAGGAATAGTGAAATTACAAGCCCGCTGTTCCTGCCTGAAAACAGGAGGTCAAGGATTGATCTCATCTTTATTGGGGCGGTGATTGTTTCAATTCTGATCCTGGCCCTGCTGGCTCCAATTGAACAAGTATGGATCATTCACGGCTTATTAATGATTGTTTTAGCCATCCGTTACGGCGTGACCACAGCCGTCCTTGGCTCGAGCTGGACAGGCTTGCTTGTCTTTCTTTTGCCGCCTATTTTGAAAAACACACTTGGGAGTTCTACCTCAACCTATTCTGACTTTGTCCTCATCAATCTGGAGATTCTTTTCCTCTCTGCAGTCAGTTTATTAACAGGTCGTGCCATTAGTGATCTTTTCAATCAGATTAGTGAACGTAAACAGATGGAAGGGGCATTACAAGAAAGCGAAGATCGATATCGCACTCTTGGAGAGCAGGCATCTGATGGCATCTTCATCTCTGACTCCGATGAGCATTATGTCGATGTGAACTTCGCCGGGTGTGAGATGCTTGGATACTCACGGGAGGAAATCCTCAGGATGTCCATCTCAGAAGTGGTTATACAGGAGGAAGCGTTGCGGATTGCGCCTGAGGTTGAGCGCTTGCTGAGGGGAGACCCAGTCATAAGCGAATGGCGTTTTCGCCGCAAGGATGGATCCATCTTCTACGGCGAGGTCAACGCTAGGGCATTATCCGATTCACGTCTACTCGGTGTAGTTCGAGATATCACCGAACGCAAGAAGGCGGATGAGATTCTGCGCCGCCAGAACGAATATCTGGCATTGCTTAACGACATGACTCACACCATCCTCCTGTCAAATAATTTTGATTCGACCTTGAGCATTCTGGCAGTTAACATGGCAAAACTGATCGACGCCGACGATTGTTACATCACGCGTTGGGATGAGGAGAAACAATTAACCATTCCTACTGCCACTACTGCAAAACTGGAAACACCCTATTCAACACAAACAACCACCGACAATGAATTAACCCTCACGGCCTCGGTCTTAAAATCCGGGCAGGCGCTCGCAGTAGACGATGTATTTAACTCGCCTTACATTAGCGTGAAAGTTGCAAAACGATACCCGACGCGTTCTGTGTTGGGTGTCCCATTGATCGCCGCGGAGCATAAATTGGGCGCGGCCATCATTGCCTTTAACACGCCGCACCAATTTACACTTGAAGAAATCGAACGCGCACAACATGCAGCCAATCAGATCGCGCTGGCCCTCTGGAACTTTCAGCAAAGCACGGAGATACAACACAGCCTGAAAGAGAGCAATGCACTTGCTGAGATAAGCCGGGCTTTAAGTGAGACTGAGCGTACCGGGACTGACAAAGTATTGCAACTCATTGTTGATTCCGCCCGCGAACTAATTTCAAAGGCAGAAGAGAGCGTCATCCATCTTTTAGAAGTGGAAGAACAGGCTCTTTTGGCTCGTGCGGTGTCAGGATACTCTGAGCACGATAAGGAATTCAAGCGCGTCAAAATGCGGTTGGGGGAAGGTGTTGCCGGACAAGTAATTCGCGAAGGCATCACAATTAACATTGGAGATATAAAGACCGATCCGCGTTTTCTGCTCCCGAACTCAATACCCAATTTTCGTTCGCTGCTGGTTGCCCCTATTCAAAGTGGTGGGCAGCAAATTGGCACCATCAGTGTACAAAGCAGGATACCAAATGCCTTCTCTACAAAAGATGCAGAACTACTCAATTCTTTGGGCATTCAAGCCGCGCTTGTCATCGAAAATACACACTTGTTCGAGACTACACAGCAAAGATTGAAAGAGGTGGATGCACTCTATAAGACAAGTCAAGGACTGGCGGCATCATTGGATGCTGATGAACTGATCGAAGACGTTATAACATTGCTCCATCAAAACTTTGGTTATTATCATGTGCAAATATATCTTCGCGATCCATCAAACAGTGATCTCATTTTAAAAAGAGGCAGCGGGGAAATCGGCATCCAACTATTGAAGAGTAGGTTCCGTTTAGCCAGGGGCCTGGGCATTGCTGGTCATGTGGCAGAAACCGCGGTTCCGTTTGTCACCAACAATGTGAATGATGTAGTATTTTTCTATCGCAATCCGCTCCTCCCAAATACGCAATCTGAATTGTCAGTGCCAATCAAAGTGGAAGGAAAAGTCGTAGGCGTTTTGGATATCCAGCACACTCCCCCTAATAGACTCACAGAAGGTGATTTGCAACTAATGACTGCCGTCGCAGATCAATTGGCAGCGGCACTCCAGAAAGCAAATCTGTATACTGATTTGCAGACTGCACTAAATCAGGAACAGAGCACCCGATCACAGTTGATCCAGAGCGAACGCCTGGCGCTTGTTGGACGTTTGCTTGCTTCCGTTTCCCATGAATTGAACAATCCGTTACAGGCGATCCAGAATGCATTATTCCTTCTGAAAGAAGAAAACCTCTCCAATCAGGCAAGCCAGGACCTGGATATTATTCTTTCAGAGGCTGAACGCATGGCTGCGCTTATTGAACGTTTGCGTGGCGCCTACCGTCCTGTACGAATCAAAGACTTTCGCCCTGTAGAACTTAACAGCCTGATCGAAGACGTCCATGCATTGATTTCTACTCACATGCGCCAAAAAGAAATAGCCTTCGAATTCGTTCCAGACCCTGACCTGCCAAATGTTTCGGGATTATCCGATCAGATCCGTCAGGTGGTACTTAATCTTTTCTTCAACGCAATTGAAGTAATGAAGCCGGGAGGCCGCCTTACCGTTCAGACGCGTGGCATGATTCAACAAAATGAAGTCTTCCTATCTGTGAAAGATACAGGACCAGGAATTGATGCTGAAATTCTGCCCAAGATTTTTGATCCGTTCATAACAAGCAAGCATACAGGTACAGGGTTGGGACTCACCATCACACACGATATCATCGAACAACATCATGGCCGCATCAAGGCAGAAAACGATCCGGAAGGCGGAGCCACATTCAACGTCTGGCTGCCCATGCATGAGAAAGGCTGAAAATGAATCCTGGTGGTCATATCTTAATCATTGATGATGAAGCGAGCCTGCGCCAGACCCTGGCACGCATCCTTCAACGTGCTGGGTTTGAGGTCACAACCGCCGCCAGTGGTAAAGAAGGACTCTCTCTTGTTTCCGAACATCCTTTCGATTTGCTCTATCTGGACATACGCATGCCAGATATGAGTGGGTTGGAACTTCTCAAAATCATCCATCCAAAATTCCCCGAACTGCCTGTCATTTTGTTCACCGCCCAGCCGGACTTGAACTCGGCGGTTGAAGCGCTAAGACGAGGTGCTACAGATTATTTATTGAAGCCTTTGAAACCACAGGCTGTAATTGATCGTACAGAGGCGATCTTGTCCAACAAACAGAAGGAGCGACAGAGGCGCGAGCTTCAAAGGCAAATCGATACCTTACAAGCCGAGTTGATGGTACTTGACAATAATATCCATCCAGGCTCAGACCTAGCCTCACAACAAACAACCAGTTCAGATGATCGCTTCCTCAAACGCGGAATACTCACCCTGGATATGCATACTCGCCGTGTAACGATGAATGAGCGCGTTATAAACCTCCCTCCAACTTCCTTCGATTATTTATTGGTACTGGCGCGTCATGCCCCCAATATTGTGGATTATCAGACCCTGGTTTCAGAAGCACAGGGATATGAGGCAGATAAGCGTGAGGCTCAGGAATTGACTAAATGGCATATTCATCATATCCGCCAGGCAATTGAGCCAGATAAGCGCAACCCAATCCATGTGATCAATGTTCGAGGTTCTGGTTACAGGCTGGTAGTGGGCTAATCATTCGCTTACTTCCTGTAACGTATATGGGGGTTGCCACTTAAAGTTTCTGCTAACTTTTACCAACCTTTTCCACTTTACCCTATCGTTCTACAGGCTGATCTCATGCAAAATAAGAGCATGAACCAGCCAAATAATTCCCCCGATTTGTCACCAATTAAGATCCTTGTTGTGGATGATCATCCGAACACGGCCATGACCCTGGCGCGCGCCATTTCACAGCTAGGACCAAGGATCGAAGTGAGATCCGCTACCAGCGGTCATGAGGCGCTCGAACAAGTCAATGATGGTGCGGCAGATATATTGATCACAGACATGATCATGCCTGGAATGACCGGGCTGGAATTAATCGAGAAATTACAAAAGCATCCTGCCGGTCGCCCCACCTTTTCATTTCTCGTGACTGCTTATGATGTCCCGGGTCTAAAGGTTACCGCCCGCCGGTTAAACGTAAAAGATGTTATTGTCAAGCCGGTACATCCCGAACGAATCTGTAAGATCATTATCCAGGCTATGGAGGAATTAGATCACACCCGGCCGGTTAAAAACGAAATCAGCGTTAGTAAATCATTCAAGATCCTGATCGCAGACGATCTGCCGGATAACCTAAAGTTACTATCACGCTACCTGGAAAATGAAGGCTATGCTTACATCCAAGCTAAAGATGGTGAGGAAACGCTTGAAAAAGTGCGTAGCGAACTGCCCGACCTGGTACTTCTGGATGTGAACATGCCAAAAAAGGATGGCTTTGCGGTTCTGGAGGAAATTCGTGCAGACCCAGCTACAAAACATATTCCTGTCATTATTCTTACCGCGGCGCGGCTGGACCCCATGGATATTCAATCCGGGTTGAATTTGGGGGCCGATGATTATGTGACCAAACCCTTCGACCGCCGCGAGCTGTTCGCCCGCATCCGAACGAAATTGCGGGTAAAGGAAGCCGAGGATGTGATCCGTCGGCGCAACCGCGAACTTACTTTGCTGCCTGAGATTGGCAAGGATCTAAGTGCACGGCTCAACCTGGACGAGTTAACGGAGCTCGTGCTTCGCCGGACTGTTGAAACTTTGGGCGCGGAGGTGGGTCACATTATTCTGCTGAATGCGAAGGGCCCACTACACAAGGAATATCGCATTTCCACTTCTGATGCTCCCACATCCAATATGCAACTCCCGCCCCTCAATGATCTGTTGGAGCAGATTAAGGAGACGCGCGATGGCATTCTGATCGAAGATACACGCAAAGACGCGCGCTGGCTTTCTTCATCAGAAGACCCGGCTCACTCAGTGGTGATCGTGCCTATGTTCGGGCGTTTGGCGCTGATGGGATTGCTGGTACTCGTCCACGAACAAGCCGGATATTTCACAGTGGAACATCAACTGCTACTGCAGGCCATTGCCAGCCAGGCGGCCAGCGCGGTGGAGAATGCATGCTTATACACAGATATGGCGCGGGAACAGCAAAAGTTAGCAGCTATTCTACAGAGCGCGGCCGATGCCATCATGATGTTTGATTCAGATGGTTGTTTATCCATGTTGAATCCGGCAGCGGAGAGATTGTTTACAGATTATGAAACAAAATTAGGTCTACCACTTGCGCGTGAATGTGGATACGATTTCCTGATCGAGGCACTGGAAGAAACATACACTTCAGAAAAAGCAAATTCGGGAGAGGTCATCTGGCCCGACCAACGCGTATTTAATGCGTCATTCACTCCCATTGCGGATGGCGGATGTGTCGTCGT
This sequence comes from Anaerolineales bacterium, assembly GCA_045402985.1. Lineage (GTDB taxonomy): Bacteria > Chloroflexota > Anaerolineae > Anaerolineales > Villigracilaceae > Defluviilinea. Next base: position 39,974 of record JAXIPJ010000417.1, on the reverse strand, counting down.
CCTGCACGATGTAACTCATTTCAAGCAACTCGAAAAAGTGAAGGATGAATTTATCGCTACCGCCTCCCATGATTTGAGAAACCCGATTACTTCGATAAAAGGATTTAGTTATCTTATCAAACATGCAGGACCGCTTAACGATAGCCAGAGTGAATTTGTGCAACGTATTCAGAATGCCGCCGAAAACATGAGCGAATTGGTGGATAACATGTTGGACCTGGCAAAGATGGACCTAGGCGCGCAACCCACGCGCGAAATTTTGAACATGACCCATTTGCTTTGGCAAATTGCGGATGAATTTCAACCGCAAGCCGAAACAAAAAGACAGTTGCTAACGCTCGAGAAAACAGCCACAAGTTCAAATGTTCACGGTGACGGGTGGCAATTGCGTCAGGCGTTACGGAACCTTATTGGCAATGCCATTAAGTACACACCAGAGGGTGGGACAGTGACTCTTTCATCTGTGAATGAGGCAGGTGCAGTCCAGGTCCGCATTCAGGATACAGGCTATGGCATCCCCACAGCTGATCTGCCACACATCTTCGATCGTTTTTACCGGGTGAGAAATAACGGCCACGATGAGATCGAAGGCAATGGCCTGGGGCTGGCAATCGTGAAGTCGATGATCGAAGGACATGGCGGAGAGATAAGCGTTGAAAGTGACGGCTTACCGGGTAAAGGCTCCTGTTTTATTTTTACGCTGCCGCTTATCAAGGAAAAATGAATGCAACAACTTTTCCCAACTTTTCCTACCGTAACCCAATCGGTGGAAACGGGGATTTCGTGGAAAATATGACAATGATTGATGAAGGTGAACTCGCGAAGAGTTCGCGCTCTAACCTGAACCTGCCCTATCCAATCTGAGATTGTCGCAGTAGAAAATATTCTATCTGTTGAAAAATGAAATATATTTTTAGTTTGTAAGGAGAAAGATAATGAACACAACATCTTCTGTTATTTCCAACGAGAACCAACGTTTTGGCTTCTGGGGAAACCTGCCGCTCGGGCGCAAACTGCTGTTGGCATTTGGCGCACTGTTCGTTTTTGGCTTAATCATTGCCGCTTCCGGTTTGTTGGGTTTGAACCGGGTGCAAAGCTCTTATGAAGATACGCTGGCAGGCGGCGTTGCAGTTCAAAACCAGTCTGATAAGTTGTCCATCTCCCTGCTGGAAGCGCGCCGCCGTGAAAAAGATTTCCTGCTCCGCTGGAAAACGGAAGGATTCGATGTGGCGTATGAGAGCTACGTGAAGGTCAACCAGGAGCATACTGCCGAAATGAAGGCAACGCTACAAGAACTTGGCTCATTAGCCCCTGTGTTGGACAGAGCCTCAATCGCTGATTATTCCCGGGCAAAATATGAAGCTGATATCGCCACTCTGAATCAGGATGTGCTTACTTATGAACAATCTTTTGCATCTGCGGTGAGCTTGCTGGAACAAAGAGGCTTTGTAGATACCGGTTTGGAAGGCGGGTTCCGTGTTTCAGTACAGGCGATTGAAGCGAAGATTTATGATCGTGAGGGCTTGGATAAATTAGTGATTACCATGCTCCAGATCCGCCGCCGCGAAAAAGACTACCTGTTGCGCGGCGATCAACAGTATGTTGATAATGTGCATGAACTGGTTGCCCAATTGAAAACTGAGGTAACAGCGTCTGAACTGCTTGAACCTGCGGAAAAGACCGAGATCAGAGCGCTGGCAGATGATTACGAGGTCAAGTTTGATGGGCTGGTAGCGAAAGACGTCGAAGCCGCCGCCGAGATTGAAGTATTCCGTGCCGTCGCCGCCGATATTCAAACGACGACTACGCGGCTTGAAACTGCGGGTGAACAATTAGCCGCACAGGATGTTGCAACCGCCCAATCGAACAGCACACAGACTTTTACAATTACAGGTATTATCGTGTTGGTTGTGCTAATCGTGTCCATTATTCTGTCGCTTGTGTTATCCCGCCAAATTACCAGTCCTGTCAGTGTGCTAACCGATGCAGCTCATGAACTGGAATCAGGCAATTATGACGCACAGGCTAGCGTTACATCTGGCGATGAAGTTGGTACACTGGCTACCGCATTCAACGGAATGGCGCGCCAGATCAAACAGGCTCTTGCCGCCATTGCCCAACGTGCCGTTGAGTTGCAAACGGTGGCTGAGGTGAGCGCATCCGCTTCCACGTTGTTGGATACTGAAAAATTGTTGTGGAACGTTTCCAATTTAACAAAGGAAAAGTTCGGCCTATATCACGCGCATATCTATATGTTGAACGAGGCTGGCGATACATTGCATCTGGCCGCAGGAGCTGGTGAAGCAGGGCAACAAATGGTAACAAAAGGCTTCAGCATTCCGCTTGATCGTGAGCAATCCCTGGTAGCCCGTGCCGCTCGAGAACGAAAAGGCGTTATTGTGAATGATGTGCGTTCCGCTCCAGACTTTTTGCCCAACCCTCTTCTGCCAGAGACGCGTTCGGAATTGGCAGTGCCCATGATCGTGGGTGATAAGGTCATCGGCGTATTCGACGTGCAATCTGATGTGAAAGATCGTTTTACTCAGGAAAATGCAGACATTCAAACGACCATGGCAACACAAATTGCTGTTGCTCTGCAAAATGCAAATCTATTCGCCCAAGCTGAGACCAGCGCACAGGAAGCTCAATCTCTGGTGGATAACGCGCCTGAAGGCATCGTCATTATTGATCTGGCAACGGGCTTATTCACCGATCCAAATGAAAATGCCGTAAAGATATATGGTTTGCAACGCGAAGAATTGGTGAAAGTGGGACCTGCCCATATGAGTCCGCCCACCCAACCGGATGGACGCAACTCCACAGAAAAGGCAATGGAGAAAATTGGTGAAGCCGTGCAGGGCAGTACGCCGGTCTTTGAATGGATACACCGTAACGGGCAGGGGCAGGATATTCCATGTGAAATACGTCTCGTGCGTATGCCCGGTGACCGTCCACGTGTACGCGCTTCCGTGACCGATATTACCCAGCGCAAACGCGATGAAGAACTTACCATCCAGCGCGCAAAACAACTGGAAACGGTGGCGGCCATTTCCACTGCCTCATCCACCGTGCTTGAACCTGAAAAACTTCTACAGACAGTTACGAACCTGACCAAGGAGCGTTTCAATCTCTATCACGCACATATCTATTTGATGAACGAATCCATGACATCACTGGTGCTTGCTTCAGGCGCAGGTGAAATAGGAATGAAAATGGTGTCTGAGGGTTACTCCATTCCGGCAGATAAAGAAAGATCCTTGGTGGCACGTGCGGCACGTGAAAGGCAAGCCGTCATTGTAAACAATGTACGCAGTGAGCCGGACTTCCTGGCAAATCCCTTGCTCCCTGAAACCCGCGCTGAAATGGCAGTGCCACTGATCGTGGGCGATAGAGTTCTAGGTGTGGTGGATGTGCAATCTGATCAGATTGATCACTTCACCCAGGAAGATGTCAGCATCCAGACCGCGCTTGCCGCCCAGATCGCCATTGCTCTGCAAAACGCACGAACTCTTACACAGGCGCAACGCCAGGCCGAACGGGAAACCATGCTCAACACCATCGGTCAGAAGATCCAAAGCGCAACCACAGTGGAAGCCGTGCTCCAGATCGCAGCGCGCGAATTAGGACGCGCCCTGGATGCTCCACTCACCATCGCTCAATTGGGCATGGGCATGAAAGATCGCGGCGGTAACGGGAACAATAACGGCAATGGCCATGGCAACGGTAATGGCAATGACAATGGAAACAACCACTAGGAAATAGATGTCACTGCGAGCCATCCCTCGGCGGTGAGTCGAAGGATGGCGAAGCAGTCTCCTCTTACTAAAAGGAGATTGCTTCCCGAAGGTTGCAATGACAAAATGCTTTTCAGAAGGCTGTGAACTATGAATAACAACAGAGAACGTCAACGGCTCAACGCATTATTTACTGATCTTGAACGCCTCACCGCCGACCCCGCCGGTAATACACCGGAAATACATCGGGAACTTGAAGCTCTGCGCGCTCGCATGCTGGAACTCGAAAAACAGTTCACTGAAGGCGAAAAAAGTGAGTTTGTTCCCGAGGCTAAACTCCCTGCAAATACAGGTGATGCGCAACCGCGTCGCGCGGGTCATATCCTATACGAGAAGGATCAAATAGGTTTTGCCTATTCCAACGACGAGATACAGTTGCTACAAGATTCGGCTCGCACAACGCCAAATATCAATAATGCCCTCACCTCGCCATTAACTGTAAGTGGTCAGTCAATTGGAGAAATGCAGATCGAATCCCCTTCCCAGCGGCCATGGACATCAGATGAAATGAATCTGGCGAACGCAGTAGCTCAACAGGCCTCGCTTCAAATTCAGAACCTGCGCCTGCTCGCCGCAACAGAACGCTCCCGCGCCGAAGCGGAAACTGCCACCCGCCGTTTTATGCACGAAGGCTGGGAATCCTATCTAGACGCTATTCACCAAAACGAACGCATTGGCTACGCTTACGACCAGGCATCCGTGATGCCTTATGCGGATAAACTCCATGTCAATGGCGGGGTTCGTGAATCCGTAACTGTGATGGATGAAGAGGTGGGCGCGTTATATCTAAAGTCCGATCCGAATCGCCCATTGACGAATGCAGATAAGGCATTGGTTAGTGGAGTTGCAAACCAGGTCGCGCAACAAGTGGAGAACATTCGCCTGCTAGCGGATGCCTCGCGCGCGCGCGCCGAAGCGGAAGATGCCATCCGCCGCCTCACGCGCGGTAACTGGGAATCTTTTACAACTGACCGGGGGGACTCTGATCTGAGTTTTATTTACGACTCCATTCAAGTGACGCCAATGAAAGAATCTTCCATGCCGCAGGATATCGTCCTCACCCAGCCTCTTATGGTGCGCGGTGAGGCTGTGGGTCAGCTGGCTGTCGCTGGCTGGAAAAGTATTTCGCCAGAAGCCACACAAATGGTTGCATCCATTGCAGCGCAGGCTAGTATTCACCTTGAGACCCTGCGTCTTTCGGAAGAACTTCAAAAGCGTGCTAAGGAATTGGAGGAATTAGATCGTCTCAAATCAGCCTTCCTCGCAAACATGTCGCACGAATTGCGCACACCGTTGAACTCCATCCTCGGTTTTACCGATGTGATGCTGGAAGGTCTTGACGGCCAACTCACAGATTACATGGATAACGACCTGCGTCTGATCCAGAAAAACGGACAACACTTACTCCATCTTATTAACGATGTACTGGATATGGCCAAGATAGAATCTGGCAAGATGAATCTGAATCCTGAAAAATTCAAGATACACGATGTTCTTGACGAAGTGACAAGCATCACTTCCACATTGGCAAGTGAAAAGAATCTTTCACTCTTCATTCAAGAGGACTCGGATCAGGAAGTTGAAATTTTTGCCGACAACACACGTTTGCGCCAGGTGATGATCAACCTTGTAAACAACTCGATCAAATTCACAGAAAATGGCAAGATCGTCCTGAAAGCTGTCTCGCTCGATGGCTCACGAATATTGATAACAGTCAAAGATAGCGGTATTGGAATTCCACCCGACCTGTTGGAAGCTGTATTTCAGGAATTTTCACAGGTGGATACATCCACAACACGCAAGGCAGGTGGCACTGGCTTGGGCCTGCCCATCAGCCGTCGGCTTGTTGAAATGCACGGTGGCCGTCTCTGGGCAGAAAGCACGGGAATTCCGGGCGAAGGCTCAACCTTCTTTGTGGAATTGCCAGTGGAAGCCAGGATCACAGACGTGATCGAGAAGCAGGAAAAGTAAAATGTCGTTTCCAAAATATCTTGAGTGCAACCTGTGCGGCAATCAGCAGCCTTACGAGCCATTCGCACCCGCCATCTGCAAAAAATGCGATTCGCAATGGCTGGAGGCCCGCTATGATTATGATGCATTCAAACGTGAACTTCTGGGCGGTCTTCCCAATCGCCCAACCAACATGTGGCGCTATCAGGATATTCTGCCGCTGAGGGCTCCCTCCACTTTGGACCTCTACCCCGCTGGAGGAACTCCCCTTTGGCTATCGCAACGCTTCGCTCCCGCGCTGGGGCATGACTCCGTTTACATAAAGGATGAACGCTACGGTCCCACCAGCTCCTTCAAAGATCGTCAGGCCGCTGGTGCTGTGGCGGCCATGTTGGAGAATGGCATAAGAGAAGCGGTCATTGCATCCACAGGCAACGCGGCAGTGGCTTACGCGGCCGCCTGTGCGCGGGCTGGGATCAAACTCTGGGTTTTTATGACCAGCCTCGTTCCGCAGGAAAAGTTGCGGGAAGCCGCTCTCTTCGGTGCAGAAGTCATCCGAGTCAGCGGCAATTACGATCAGACAAAACAAATCGCTTCGCAGTTTGCACAGCGCCGCAATCTCTTAATTGATCGCGGAGTCAGTTCAATCCCTGCCCGCGAGGCTATGAAAACTATTGCTTATGAAATCGTTGAACAGCTTGGTTGGCAGGCCCCTGATTGGTACATCCAGGCTGTGAGCGGTGGGCTGGGACCGTTAGGTGTGTACCAGGGCTTCAAAGAACTTAAAAACATGGGATTAATTGATCGCATTCCCAAACTGGCAATTATCCAATCTGAAGGTTGCGCACCAATGGTTCATGCCTTCAAGGCAGGCAGGGACGTAGCGGAACCGGTCATACCTGATACACGTATCATCATCCTTTCGACCGGTGACCCTGGCAAGGCCTATACTTATCTGTGGAAGCTCACGCAGCAAATTGGCGGCATGATGGAATCTGTAACAGATGCTGAAGCTTTCGCGGCTATGCGCGCACTGGCCAAAAGCGAAGGAATGGCCGTCGAACCGGCAACCTCTGTCGCCTTCGCGGGACTCGAGAAATTAATCCACAATGGAACGATCAAAGCTGATGAAAAAGTTGTGGTCAACTGTACTGGCCATACTTTCCCCGTCGAAAAACATGTGCTTGGCGATCAATGGGCAGTAGATGTACACCTTAGCAAAGATCAATCCGCTGCGCCGCGTGAGGGTTTACAAGCTGCACTTGAAAACCTTGACGAGAAAACCACAACAGTGTTATTGGTGGATGACAATTCCGACGACGCATTACTGATCCGCCGTTTGTTGGAGGGGCGCAAAGCTTATCGCGTATATCATGCAAAGGATGGCTGGGAAGGCCTGGCAATGGCGCGACAGAAATTGCCTGATCTTATTGTCTCTGACCTCACCATGCCTGGCATGGATGGTTTTGGGCTGGTGGAAGAACTCAAACTCGACCCGCGCACTAAAAATATTCCTGTCGTTGTCGTCAGCGCAAAGGATATTACTCCTGAGGAACGCGGGCGGCTAAACGGTCATATTGAGGCCTTATATCAAAAAGGATCATTGCCTCCTCGCAGGTTTGTTGATCAAGTTGTACAAGTTATTGAAGAGAAAAGTATGGAACAAGGAGAGTAACCATGAATAACAATATTCTTTATATCGAAGACAATCCTGATAACATGAGGCTGGTTCAGCGGGCTCTGGAATCTCGTGGCTATCGTCTGCTTCAAGCCAAGAATGGATTGGTGGGCGTGCAAATGGCAGAAAGCGAACCAGTGGACTTGATCCTGCTGGACATCAACCTGCCAGACATTGATGGATATGAAGTAGCGCGTCGCTTGCGCGCCAGCAGTAAGCGTGAACTGGCTTCAACGCCAATTATCGCAGTTACCGCAAATGCCTTGAAGGGCGATGCTGAAAAGGCACTGGAAGCTGGCTGTGATGTATATATGTCGAAGCCCATAAATATCCGCGAACTTTGGGCACGAGTTGAAGCGTTTGTCCCCACGCCATAAGAATGATCGTGATAAACTCAAAAAGCAGTAATCTTCGTGGATCCTTACCGTGAGATGGTCTGCCGAATCAATGAACTTATCTTTTCTATCTCATCTCGAATGTTCTGGCTGCGGTGAAAAGTATACGCACGCTGAAATTCAGACCTTCTGCACAATTTGTCAATCTCCTCTATTGTGTCGATACGATATTGATGCCGCGCATCAATATATGGACCGTGACGCGATCACGCGCAGAAAAAAAGGGATGTGGCGCTGGCATGAATTACTCCCCGTTTTAAAGAAAGAAAATCAAATCTTTCTTGGCGAAGGGGACACACCTTTGCTTTCCCTACCACGTTTGGAAAATGAACTGGGGCTTTCCAATCTTTATGTAAAAGATGAAAGCAGTAATCCGACAGGCTCGTTCAAAGCGCGCGGGTTGGCAGCGGCAGTGTCCAAGGCCAAGGAACTAGGCGTAGAAAAAGTAATCATTCCCACTGCAGGCAATGCAGGCGGCGCTATGGCAGCTTATGCTGCGCGTGCAGGTCTGCGGGCACATATCTTTATGCCTAAAGATACACCGTTTGCCAACATCGAAGAGAGTCGTATGGCGGGCGCGGAGGTTATTCTTGTAGACGGCTTGATCAGCGACGCGGCAGGCATGGCTGGCGAAATGGCTCGCGTCGAAGGCTGGTTCGACGTTTCCACCTTCAAGGAACCTTATCGCGTCGAAGGAAAAAAGGTCATGGGATATGAGTTGGCGGAATCCTTTGACTGGAGCCTTCCCGATGTCATCATATACCCCACCGGCGGCGGCACTGGGCTGGTTGGCATGTGGAAAGCCTTTGATGAACTTGAAGCGCTTGGCTGGCTGGAAAATACAAGACGACCGCGCATGGTCTCGGTGCAAGCGGATGGGTGCGCGCCTGTTGTCAAAGCATTTCAGAAAGGCGCCTCATTTTGCGACTTCTGGATAAACGCTCAAACCATCGCTTCAGGCTTACGCGTCCCAAAAAGCTTTGCAGATCATCTTATTCTTCAAGATATTTATGAAAGTCAAGGAACAGCCATCGCTGTCAGTGATCAGGCGATTCTCGATTCCCAGCGTCAATTGGCAACCATGGAAGGCATCTTTGCCGCACCCGAAGGAGCAGCCACATTAGCTGCTCTTAAAGAACTCATCAAACAAGGCTGGGTGCATCCTGAGGAACGTATTATTCTATTCAACACTGGTTCAGGTTTAAAATATATCGATCACAAGTAAGATGGCAGTCATCTTATTGAGTTATGTGGGCGTCTCTTTTTGGGATGCCCTTTTTATTTCAAGCACTTGGTAGTATAAAAAGCCACTAAAACACATACTGGAGACTCGCATGCGGCGCTCACTGACCATTCTGATATCGCTCTCTCTATTTCTGGCAGGATGTAGAGCCACGCATCCATCCACGCCTGAGCTGGCTACCGCTACCTCAACTGTTCCCCCAACCCCAACATCTTTCCCCACCCCTACCACCATTCCGACTCCCATGCCCGATATGCTATATGTAAATCCGGCACAACCTCTTGGAACGATCAGCCCCTTGATCTATGGATCAAACTATGGACCCTGGCTGGTAGCCTCGTTCGAGATGTTGCCGCAAGTCTATGATTCAGGTGTTACCATCCTGCGCTTCCCGGCTGGCGCATGGGGCGATCATAATAATGTAACAAATATCCAAATCGATCAATTCGTCGATTTCATCCACAAAGTTGGGGCAACAGGCCTTATCAATGTGCGCTTGTTAGGCGGAACTCCGGAGCAGGCCGCGGAAATGGTACGCTACACTAATATTGAGCGGCAATACAATATTCAATATTGGGGAATTGGCAATGAGCCAACTTTATATGAGGCTGAATTGAAAAATAAAGGCGAGAGCTATGATACAGCGCGCTTCAACAAGGAATGGCGCGCTTTTGCCGAAGCCATGAAGAAAGTTGATCCAAACATCAAGCTTGTGGGTGCAGAGATCAACCAATTCAGTTACGACTCATCCGCTGGCGCAACAACCAACTTCGGTGAAAGAGATGAACAGTGGTTCGTGGATTTTCTGAAAGCAAATGGTGACCTGGTCGATATTGTCTCGTTCCATCGCTATCCATTTCCGCGTTCAAATACATCCGGGCCTCCATCCATCGATGAGCTGCACCTGAATGCACAGGAATGGGACAAGATCATTATGCATGCGCGCGAACTGATCCATCAATACACGGATCGGGATCTGCCCATTGCAGTAACCGAGTTCAATTCGGCATATGATAAATCAGTTGGTGGTGAGGCCACGCCTGATTCACATTACAATGCCATCTGGGTGGCAGATGTTTTGGGACGCATGATCAAGAACGGGGTGTTCATGGCAAATCACTGGACGCTGACATCCAAAGGCGGATTTGGAGGATGGGGCTTGGTGGGAGCTTATGATGTCTATCCTTCTTATTATGTTTATCAGCTATATAAAATGTTTGGAAATGAGCTTGTCCATTCCTCCTCTGATGACCCTGATCTTTCCATTTATGCTGCGCGCCGCGCGGATGGCGCGTTGACGACTATTGTCATTAACCTGTCTGCTGAAGAGAAGATAAAGGCCTTTCGACTCGAGGATCAGCCACAAGTCCAAGCGGAGGCGTGGTTATTCGATGCTAGTCACAAAGCAGAAAATATTGGGGAGATGGATATATCCAATGGCATCACTGTTCCGCCACAATCCATGACGCTGTTTATCATTCCGCAGGGGCAATAAAGAGTGTAAAAATGCTCAGAGGAGAGCATTTGGCCCATCTGAGCATTTTTTAAGAAAAGCGTTGCTTGACTCTGGGTTGGGGATGTGAAATAATGTAACCGTTTACAGTAACCGTTTACATGACTTCCTTATGAGCCGACGCTCCTCTTCAGTCACGATCCGTGATGTAGCCCGAAAAGCAAATGTTTCGGTGGCTACGGTCAGCCGTTATATCAATCGCAACGCGCCGGTATCGCCGGAAGCGGCTGAACGGTTAGACAAGGTAATGATCGAATTGCGGTATGTGCCACACGCAGCCGCCAGACATCTCGCAAGCCGCAAAACGCGTGTGATCGGGCTTTTGCTCAGCAATTTGCATAACGATTTTTTTGTGCCGTTATTGAACGGGATTGAGGCAGTGGTACGCAGCAAAGACTACAACTTGATCGTGGCAACCTATCATGCCAGCAGCCGCAATAAAACCCCTCCGCCAATCGGGCCGCATAATACAGATGGATTGCTGGTTTTTTCGGATGGCCTTGTGGATGAAGACCTGGCAAACTTAAACGCCAGCGGCTTCCCTATGGTATTGGTGCATCGTACACCTCCCCCCTCTTTGAAAATCCCCAGTGTAACCGTCGAAAATATAGAAATTACTCATAAATTGGTGGAACACCTCATAAAAGTACATGGGAAACGTCGCATCATGTTCTTACGGGGTCCCATCCACCAGGAAGATTCTCTGAGACGTGAGACAGGGTACAAATCTGCATTGGAAGCAAACGGAATCCCTTTTGATGAAGATCTGATCCTTAATGGAGATTTTGAACGCGACATCGCTTATCAAGTGCTGCATGATTTTCTTGGTAATGGCAAGCGGGTCGCGTTCGATGCTATATTTGCAGGGGACGATGACGCTGCCATTGGTGTTCTCAAAGCTTTGCACGAACACGACTGTAAAGTCCCTGAGGATATTGCTGTGATCGGATTTGATGATCTCGGTTTTGCATCTTTTCTAAACCCACCCCTCACCACAGTTCGGGCTCCGACCGAAGCAGTGGGGCGAATTGCCACGGAACGATTGTTTGGCCTTTTGGAGAATCAGCCCTCGGATGAAATAATGATCCTGCCTACTGAAATCATTTTTCGCCGCTCATGTGGTTGTCAGTTATGAGAAAGAATCTAATTGTAAAGGAGGTGAGACACTTCACCAATAATCATCGCCGTATCCAAATATTTGTCGAATCCAAATACTAGTATGAGGAGAAAACTCACCATGAAGAAACTTTTGTACGTCCTGTCACTGTTGATCATCGCTTCGATGGTCCTGACAGCCTGCGGCGGCGCAGCACCGACTCAGCCCCCCGCGACCGAAGAACCTGCTGCCACATCCGAGGCGACCGAAGCCCCCGTGGCCACCGAGGAAGCTGGGGCCACTGAAGCTCCAACTGCTGTCCCCGCCACCCCAACTACGACACCTTACCCCGTTGCTGAATGCGCAGGTGGCAAGGTTTGTATCCGCTGGTTTGTGGGTCTGGGCACGGGCACTAACGCGGAGCAGATCACAACGCAAGAAGAGGTTGTGGCGGACTTCAACGCCTCACAGGAAGAAATCCAACTCATCCTGGAAATCGTCCCCTATGCGGCTGCTCGCGACACACTGTCCACCCAAATCGCTTCTGGCGCAGGGCCTGACATCGTCGGTCCTGTAGGCTGGGATGGTTCCAATGACTTCTACGGTCAGTGGCTTGATCTCACGCCCTACATCGAAGAAAGTGGTTTCGACACCTCAATCTTCGACCCCGCGCTGGTCACGTTCTATCAGACCGAGGAAGGCCAGGTCGGTCTGCCGTTCGCCGTCTTCCCCGGCGCAATATATTTCCTCCCTGCGCTGTTTGATGAAGCCGGACTGGCTTATCCTCCCCAGACGTATGGCGAGAAATATGTTTTAGATGGCGCTGAAGTAGATTGGAATTGGGAAACCATAACCGAAGTTGCCAAGCGCTTGACCGTGGATGTCAATGGCGTCGACGCGACACAAGAAGGTTTTGACCCCACCAACATCGTACAGCTGGGTTACGAGCCGCAATTTCAGTCGATTGAATCCGTCGGCACTTTCTATGGGGGCGCCCAGAAGTATTGGACGGGCGATTCCAAAGGCAATTACGAAGCTGCTATTCCCGATAGTTGGAAGGAAGGGTTCCAATGGCTCTATGATGGCATGTGGGGCGAACAGCCCTTCATCGGTACGGGGCCTCTGACTGGCGCGCCGGAGTTTGGCGCCGGCAACCCATTCAATTCGGGCAGGCTTGCAATGGGCTTGACCCAGACCTGGTACACATGTTGTCTTGCCCAATTGGTCGAGGCCGGTAATGAATTCCAACTCGGCATTCAGCCGATAGCTGCCAATGGCGAAGTGCAAGGCCGCGTCGATGCCGACACCTTCCGCGTCTGGAAAGGTACTCAGAACCCGGCACAAGCCTTCACGGTCCTGGCTTACCTCATCACCACTGGCGCCGACAAGCTTCTGCCGGTTTACGGTGCCATGCCCGCCGTCCCAGAGAAGACCCAAGCCTTCTTTGACAAGAAAAAAGAAGAGTACCCGTTCGTGACGCAGGAAAGCTGGGATGTGTTTGTTCAGGGTCTCGCCTACCCTGATACCCCAAGCGCTGAGCAGTATAAGCCGAATTCCATCAAAGCACAGGCCCGCCTCAATACTTTTATGGATTTGATGAGAAATACTCCGGACCTGGACTTCGAGGCTGAATACCAGAAGCTAGTTGATGACTTGAATAGTATCTTCAATGAGTAAATTAGCAAGTGTATAATTCAGGCGGGTCAGCTTTTAGCTGGCCCGCCTAAACCTCTCCGTACGTCTATAAGAAAGGGAGCGTCCTATGATTGAAGAGCTTTCAAATATTCGTAAGGCACTGCCATCCTTAAAATCACTTCGCCACCTTCCGCCGCTGGCACGCCGCGAGTTTAGATCAGGGATGTTGTTCCTCTCTCCCTGGATCTTCGGCTTCCTGGCTTTCACTTTGCTGCCGATGCTGGCTACTTTCTTTTTCAGTTTCCTGAATCTCAGGATTACAGATGGCATCTTAAGTACGCCAGATTTCGCGGGGTTTGAAAACTATAAACAATTGCTTAAAGATCCACAGGTCTGGAGCACGAGCGCTACGCCCGGATCTCTATGGGTCACGATCAGGTTCGGATTGATTGCCTTACCAATCGGTATTCTCGTCCCCCTGGGAATAGCAGTTCTGATGAACAACAAGCATCTCAAAGGGCAGCATTTGTTTCGCAGCTTGTTTTACATGCCTTATATTGTCCCTTTTGTGGCGGCGGTCTTTATATGGGGAGGCATGCTCAATTCTGAATCAGGCTGGATTAATCGCTTCCTTTTATGGACAGGTATGCCAAAAGAAAGTTTACCGCTTTGGGCGAACGATATCAAATGGGTCTATCAATCCTATGTCATCATGGGCATCTGGGGAATAGGCAATGCCATGCTGATCATGCTGGCGGGGCTGCAAGGTGTACCCACGGAACTCTACGATGCAGCCAAGGTGGACGGTGCAAACGGCTGGCAGACCTTTTGGAAAGTGACCTTCCCGATGATTTCGCCGGTCATCTTTTATAACGTCGTGCTAAGTATGGTCGGACTATTCCAATATTTTCTGGTGCCGCTGGTCGTTAATCAGGGTAACGGCAATCCGGGTGGAGCAACGTATTTTTACAATCTCTACTTGTATAGAACGTTCTTCACTTTCCAGAATATGTCCTACGGGTCGACTCTCGCCTGGTTCCTTTTTGTGGTGATCTTGCTGGTAACGATCATTTTGTTCGGCACTGCAAAATACTGGGTTTTTTACGCTTCCGAAAGCCGCTAAAGGAGCATGGACAATGACTAATAAAACATTGACACAGACGACTCAGACACTGAGCGAAGGCACCCGCATCACCAGTGTAGATAAGTCATTAACACCTAAGCTGCATAAGGGCCTCAACGTCACCCTCGTCACCGCCCTGACCATCGCCCTTCTGGTGATTTTCCTGGCGCCGTTCCTGTTTATGGTTTTCACTTCCCTGAAAACTCAAGGGCAGATCTCGCAGTTGGGTGCGCCCATCTGGCCGGCAAAACCCACCACATTCGAATATAATGGCAAAGCTGTCGAAGTCTATCATGTTCCCATGGGGAAGTGTGTTGGTGCTGATCCCAACGACACCTCGGTTAAAGAGCTGGGGATTGTCAAAAAGGGACGCCAGCAGAGCACCTTCGTTGACGCGGCCAATCTGGCAGCTGGTGAGTATGTGTGTAATGTGTCGTGGCGTGCCCTTGACCGGCCGTGGAAGTGGTCTCCCAAGTGGGAAAACTACCTTGAAGTATGGAATACGATAGACTACCCGCGCCTGATGTGGAATACTACTTTTTACGCCATCATGACTGAGATCGGCGTGCTACTCTCTTGCACGCTCGTGGCATTTGGTTTCGCTCGATTCCGTTTCCCCGGACGCGATTTTCTGTTCATCGTGTTGATTGCAACCATTTTCCTGCCTGTTGCGGTGACCATTATCCCGACCTACACTTTCTTCCAAAAAATTGGCTGGCTGGGCACATGGCTCCCGTTGATCGTTCCGGCATTCTTCGCCAACGCGTATGATGTGTTCCTGTTGCGTCAATATTTCATGACCCTGCCGCGTGAACTGGATGAGGCTGCCATGATCGATGGCGCAAGCCCGCTCAGAGTCTTGTGGTCGGTCATCATCCCACAATCCTACCCGGCGCTGATGGCAGTGACTGTGTTCCATATTGTCTTCGCGTGGAACGATTTCTTTGGCCCGCTGATTTATCTCTCCACAGCCCGTGATAAATGGCCCATTTCTGTAGCACTTTCAAATTTCAATGGAATTTATGGATCGCGAGCCGAACTCATTCAAGCGGGCTCGTTAATGGCCCTGCTTGCTCCATTGCTTCTCTTCGTTATTGCTCAGCGCTTCTTTGTGCAGGGGATTGTCATCACAGGCGTAGATAAATAATATGCTCAAAGTAGCGGTCATCGGTGGCGGTTCGACGTATACGCCCGAACTCGTCAACGGCTTTTTGGCGCGCATGCATCAATTTCCGCTGGACGAACTCTGGTTGGTGGATATTGACGAAGAGCGACTCAAAGTCGTCGGCGGATTTGCCCAACGCATGGTGGAAGCCAAAGGCGCGCCGTTCAAAGTACTCCTCACTTCTGATCAACGCGAGGCGATAACAGACGCTTCATACGTGACGACTCAATTGCGCGTCGGACATATGGAAGCGCGCCGCAGAGACGAATATCTAGGCCTGCGCCACGGTTTGATCGGCCAGGAAACGACAGGTATAGGCGGCATGGCAAAAGCCTTGCGAACCATTCCGGTCATCTTGAAGATCGCACAGGATATTAAAGAAGTTGCAAAGCCGGGGACGATGCTGGTCAATTTCACCAATCCTGCTGGCCTTGTTACGCAGGCATTAAGCAAATACGCGGCGGATGTTCCGGCAGTGGGTGTTTGCAACGTCCCCATCACAACGAAGATGCACATCCTCGAAAGCCTCGAACAGGCTACGGGTGAAAAGATCGATCCGGAGCATGCTGAGTTGAAAACACTGGGATTGAATCATCTATCCTGGCATCGCGGCTTTACCATTGATGGAGAGGATGTCTGGCCGCAGGTCATCGAAGGGTTTATTGCGGAACTCAAGAAGGAGGAGCATCCTGAATGGGAGCCGCGCACCATTGAAGTATTGCGTATGATGCCGAATTATTATCTGCAATATTTCTATCACACGGATAAGAAATTGACATCACAGCAGGCCTGGCCACCTTCGCGCGCGGAAGAAGTGATCGAGATCGAAAAGGATCTGTTGCGCGATTATGCAAACCCGGCTCTAAACGAACCGCCTGCTGATCTCATGAAACGCGGCGGCGCCTACTATTCGACAGTTGCCACGCAACTCTTGAACGCGCATTACAACGACCTGGGTGAGACCCATGTTGTAAATATCAGGAACGATGGAGCTGTGAAAGAATGGCCCGCAGATTGGGTATTGGAAATTCCATCCATTGTGAAAAAGAGCGGCATTACGCCGATCCCCACGGAGCCGCTGCCAGCCTCCTGTTTTGGCTTGATCGCGGCGGTGAAAGCCTATGAATTACTCACTGTTGAAGCCGCGGTGCATGGAGACCGCGAAGCCGCATATCAGGCTTTGCTTGTCCATCCGCTTGGCCCGAAGGCAGATAAGGTTCAGGCCGTGCTCGATGATCTGCTTGAAACGCATAAAGAGCACCTACCCCAATTTTGGAACTGACCTCACACAGGGGCGACTCCCATGGGTCGCCCCTGAATTTACTCTGATCCTATGAAATATTTCCTCGGTGCCGACCTCGGCGCAACAAAGACACATACACTCATCGTGGATGAAACAGGCCGCGCACTTGGCTTCGGCGAAAGCGGACCCGCTAATCACGAGACCGTCAACTACGGTGGCATGTTCGCATCCATGCATAACGGATTGGAGCAGGCTCTGCGCGGCGCGTCCCTGACAAAAGCCGATATAGCGGGAGCTGGCTTCGGCGTGGCGGGATTTGACTGGCCCTCCGAATATGACGAGACGGCCTCCACCATCGAGCGACTAGGTCTCAGCGCGCAATATAAATTTGTCAATGACGCGGTGCCCGGACTCGTCATCGGCTCTGAAGAAGGCTGGGGGGTGGTCGCCGTATCTGGGACCGGATCCAACTGCCGCGGCTGGGACCGTGAACGCAAACGCGAGGGCCGCGTCACAGGCCACGGCGTGTTGATGGGCGAAGGCGCAGGCGGATCAGAACTGATGCATCGTTGCATGCAACTGGTTGGTTATGCCTGGAGCAAACGCGGACCCATGACAAAACTTGCGGATGCATTAGCCGAACATGTGGGCGCGAAAGATCTGGAAGATCTAATCCATGGTTATACAACAGGTGTTTTCCCAATTGGTGCAGACGCCGCTCCGATCGTATTTCGCGTCGCAGAACAGGGCGATGGCGTCGCGCGGGATCTAATCCACTGGGCCGGCTGTGAACTTGGTGAGATGGCAAACGCTGTCATCCGCCAGCTTGAATTTGAGAATCTTTCGTTTGATGTTGTCATGACAGGCAGCATGTTTGAAGGTGGAGAGAAGCTGATCATGCCCATGCGTGAGACCATTCAAAATCTGGCGCCTAAAGCGCGCCTGGTGCGCCTCACCGCTCCTCCTGTGCTGGGCGCGGTAATGCTTGGCATGGAAGCCAGCGGGCTTGCAATAACCCCATCCATCCGAAAAACATTGATGGATACTATCTCGCTCTTCAGAAGCGTGCCAGTGAGACAAGCATGACCAGCATTGGCTTTACCTTGATCCCCGATTCAGATGCAGAATACGAAACGATAGTTCGTCTAATGTTGGCATTCAAGCGTGAGACAGGCATTGAGGTTAATCTCAAACGCATGGAATGGAATGACGCCTGGCCCCAGCTCATCAGCATCTCCACAAAAGGGCAGGGCGCGGATATATCGCACGTGGGTTCCACCTGGGTGAGCAGCCTCATGACCATGAATGCTTTGCGTCCGATCCCCGCCCACCTCATCAGCAAAATTGGAGGCGATCAGGCATTTGTCCATTCGACCTGGGCAAATGTGGTTGCAGAAGAAGATCGCCAGCCTTATGGCATTCCGTTAAGCGCATATGTTTACATCGTGGCCTATCGGAAAGACCTGCTTCAAAAAGCCGAGCTGAATGGCCCCACAGCCTTTGCCACCCCGCGGGCGCTTGAAGAAAGTGTTCGCCGCCTCGAGGCTCTGAATGCCACCGAAGCTGCATGGCTCATGCCTATCGTCCCTCATCCTTACAATGACCTCGTCCACATGGCAGCCTCTTGGATTTGGAGTTCCGGCGGACACATCATGGATAACCGCGGCAAACAGGTCCTCTTCAACTCACCCGCCGCGCTCGCCGGTCTGAAATCTTTTATAGGCCTTTTACGCCGCGTGCCAAATGATGGCTATCTCGGCGCAGACATGTGCATGGACGCCCTGCTCAATGGCAAAGCCGCAGCCGTCATCACCGATGCCGCTTCCCTGCTCGCCGCGGTTCAAAACAAATCACCGAATATCGAAAACATCGGCGCGGCCAGCCTCATGAGCATTCCCTGGTCTGGCGGCGGCAGCATCGTGATCTGGCGCCACACCTACGGCTATCCCGATCGTCTCGAAGCCTCCTACAAACTTGCCGAGTTCCTCGTCCGCAAACAGACCATGCTTGAACTTGCGAGTACTTCCTACGCGCTGCCTGCCCGCACCGATGCCCTCGACGAACTTTTTCCGCCTGATCATATTTTGCGTCCTGTTATGCTCCAGCTCATCTCAACCGGCCGTTCCTATCGCACCATCGCCCTCTGGCACCGCATCGAACATCAATTCGGCGTGGAACTTGGTGAGGCCGCCAACCACCTACTAAAAAACCCAAATGTGGATTTAGATACGACCGTGACTCAGACGATGAACTCCCTCGCGGAGCGCCTGAACTTAACTCTTGGATAAAATGCGCCGCCTCTTCCCAAGCCTCAGCCTGCTCGCCATTTTATTGGCATCCTGCTCCACCCCCGCCACTTCCACCAACGCACCCGCACCCACTTCCCCACCCACAATGTCTCCTACTCCATCTCCAGCCTCCTCTCCTTTTATCATCCTGGCGTATGCCACGGATGGCATCATTGCAGATATCATTCCCTATCATCAACTCACACATATCAATTATTCCTTCCTCACCCCAAAAGCGGATGGCACATTCAACCCGCTTAACAATAGTTGGAAGTTGAAACAGATCGTCGGAACTGCGCACCAACATAATGTGCGCGTCAGCATATCCGTGGGCGGCTGGGGCTGGGACAAACAATTCGAAGAGCTGTCCGCCAACCCTGAGTCAAGATCCGCATTCATCCATAACTTGACCACCTTCATCAATGAATATCAACTCGATGGCGCAGATATCGATTGGGAATATCCAGATGCGGGACAATCATCACAAAACTTCCTGGCGCTCATCACAGAGTTGCGCGCCGCCATGCCAGATAAATTATTGACAACTGCAGTGGTTTCTTATCGCAATGACAATGGCAGCGGCGTTGTAACTGAATCCTTTGAATTGTTCGATTTCGTCAATGTGATGACCTACGACGGCCCCGACCATGGAAGCATGGAACAATTTGAGCAGGGGCTGGCTTATTGGAGCGCACGCGGCCTGCCAAAGGAAAAGATCGTCATGGGTATGCCATTCTATTCACATGTGAAAGAATCTTCGGCTACAGGGATCACCTACGCAAAACTTGTTCAAAACGACCCGACCGCCGCGCAGGCCGATGAGTTTGATTATTATGGAATGACTCAGATATATAACGGCATACCCACCATCCAGGCAAAAACGAATATTGCCATGCAGCAGGCCAGCGGCGTCATGTTCTGGGCGTTGGACCATGACGCGCAGGGCGAGTTATCCTTGGTCAATGCAATTTATCAAACAGTGCACCCATAACCATGTTATTCTGAGGGAGCGATAGCGACCGAAGAATCCCCAACACAACTAAAGAGACCCTTCGGCTCTGCCTCAGGGTGACATAATAAAAATTTGGAGAACTCATGACAGATTTCACCCTCGGCGTTAACTATTGGCCTCGTCGCAAGGCAATGTATTGGTGGAGCAACTTCGACGCGGGTGAAGTGCGCGAAGAGTTTGCGATCCTCAAAGAGATCGGGCTGAACGTCGTGAGAATGTTCCTGTTGTGGGATGACTTCCAGCCAGACCCCAACAGCGTCTCGCAGGAGGCGCTTAAGAATCTAGTCACTGTTGCGGATATCGCCGCTGAAAATGGACTCGGCATCGACATGACGTTTTTCACCGGTCACATGAGCGGACCAAATTGGAGTCCACGCTGGCTGCTAGGCGGGGATTTGCCTCCAACAGCTCATCAGCATTGGCTCCGCGATGTTGTCAGTGAAGGCAAAAGGACTGATAGAGGCTATCGCAACATGTTCCACGATGAGATGGCTTTGAACGCAGAAAGATTGCTTCTAAAAACTGTGGTGAGCACTCTCAAAGATCATCCCGGCATATGGATGTGGAATCTCGGCAACGAACCCGATCTATTTGCATGGCCCAACTCATCAGAGGAGGGCGCGGCTTGGGTGAAGGAAATGGTTGGACTTATTAAATCCATTGACCCAAACCATCCTGTCACAATTGGTCTGCATGGCGATGGCTTACACCGCGATAACGGTTTGAGGATTGACAAGGTCTACGCGCACACTGACGTGGCTGTGATGCACTCCTATCCTATGTACACACCCTGGGCACGCCAGCCACTAGACCCTGATTTCGTTCCGTTTACCTGCGCGTTGACCGCGGCATTAAGCGGCAAGCCTGTTCTCATGGAGGAATTCGGCGGGTGCACTGCTCGGCCTGGGGAAGCCACATACATAATGAAATGGACGGAAACGAACGGGTATGAACGCGAGCAATTCATGGCAAGCGAAGAGGACTTTGCGGACTTTCTAAGCCTAACAATTCCCAAGTTGCAGGAGAGTGGCGCGACTGGTGCCATGCTATGGTGCTATGCAGATTACATCCCTGAGTTATGGGATCTGCCTCCCTGCCAGAACGCGGTGCATGAAAGATTTTTTGGGCTTGTGCGGCCTGATGGTTCGCTCAAGCCACATGCCAGAGTCATCCAGGAATTTTCAAAGACCAGGCCCCAGGTGAAACCAATCCCTGATTATGCAAAATTCAAGGTGGATGCAGATGAGTTCTATGCAGACCCAACAGCGTTCCTTCTTGATTTCTATAAACAATATTTGAAAGGTATTGAAAATGCCTAAACGCCTCATCATCAACTCAGACGATTACGGACGTACACCAGAGATCTCGCGCGGAATACGCGAAGCGCACTTGCGGGGTGTGGTCACATCTACCACTTGTATGATGAATATTCCCACGACTGCCGCCGATGTGGCGCTGGCTTTAGTGGAAACGCCGCAACTGGGGATGGGTGTCCACCTCGTCTTAACCATGGGCAGGCCCATTGTCAAGCTGGAGGCGGGTTCATCCATCACGGATGAAAATGGAAATTTCTTCAAATACACTCCTTTCATCGAACACATTCCGCAGATGGATATGGACGAAGTAAAAGCAGAATGGCAGGCGCAAATCGAAGCGTTTATCAAGGCGGCGGGACGCAAACCAACACATATCGATTCACACCATCATTCCTCGTATTTCGCTCCGCAGCTGTTTCGCAGAATGCTTGAACTGGCACAGCAATATGATTGTGCCATTCGATTTCCATTCACAGATCAAATTTCTTCTGAAGTGGAAGAAACCTATAAACACGTTCCAAATTTAATCAAGGAATTTAACCCGCGCCGACCTGATACCTTTTTGGTCGACTTCTACGACGAAGGTGCAACTCACGAAGAACTCTTGCGTCTGATCAACAATTTAAGCGATGGCACAACCGAGATCATGTGCCATCCCGGCTATGTGGATGAGGATTTTGCAAATGAATCTGTTTACAACTTTCAACGCGAAAGAGAATTGAAGATATTAACGGACCCAACCATCAAGGAAGCAATCGAAACAAACGGGATTAAATTGATCACATTCGCCCCCATCTAATCCCCTCTCCCTCTGAGGGAGGGCCAGGGTGAGGGTATTTCAAATTTCACTCTTCAGGAGTATTGCATGTCTCGCATTGACGGACTTCTTGCACAAATGACCCTCGACGAAAAAATATCCATGCTTGCTGGCACAAATTTATGGTACAGCACCGCTGTTCCTCGTCTTGGTATCCCCGCGTTTCGAGTTGCGGATGGTCCTAACGGTGTGCGCGGAATATGGAGCAAGATGTCACCGTCAGCCGCTGCGACGCCCGTCGGCATCGCGCTCGGCGCAACATGGAATCCCGAGCTCGTTGAAAAGATTGGGAATGTGCTTGCCGATGAAGTCAAGGACAAAAGCGCGCATATTCTGCTGGCGCCCACCGTCAACATCCATCGCACACCCATTGCAGGACGCAACTTCGAATGCTTTGCAGAAGACCCATTCTTGAGCGGCATGATCGCCTCTGCCTACATCAAAGGCTTGCAAGATAAAGGTGTCGGCGCGTGTATCAAACACTTCGTCGCGAACGATCAGGAACACAAGCGCACGACTATGAGTTCAGAAGTGGACGAGCGCACATTGCGCGAGATCTATCTTGAACCGTTCCGCATTGCAATACGCAATTCAAAGCCCTGGGCCGTGATGTCTGGATACAACCGCGTCAATGGAACATATGCATGCCAAAATGATCACACGCTGCTTGAGATCCTCAAGGGCGAATGGGGCTTTGATGGCATTGTCATCTCTGATTGGTTTGGCACTTACGATGATGGTGCTCCTGCTGGTGGACTCGATCTTGAGATGCCCGGTCCCTCACGCTGGATGAGCGCAGAGCATGTAAACAACGCGCTTGCAAATGGCAAACTCACACAAGATGCGCTTGATGATAAAGTCCGACGTTTGCTCAACACAATCGAAGAGACTGGATTGTTCGAGAATCCAAATCACCCACCCGAACGCGCAGATGATAATCCCAAACATCGCCAGATCATCCGTCAGGCGGCAAGTGAAGCGATTGTCCTCCTCAAAAATGACGGGACGCTTCCGCTCAAAAAAGTCAAATCCATTGCGGTCATTGGGCCCTATGCTGCAACCGCGCAAATTTTCGGCGGCGGCAGTTCGTCAGGATTTTATCCGCATTATGCAGTCTCGCCCCTTGAAGGCATCAAGAATCGTGCGGGGAAGAAAATTAAAGTGGATTTCGCGCCCGGATGTTTTATCTATAAAAATTTGCCTGCTCCTGCTCCCGAAACATTATCCACCGCAGACGGGCGCATCGGACTCAGCCTCAGCCTGTTCAACGGCACCGAATTTTCCGGTGCCCCCGCTTACACTGACGTGACGACTCGAGTGCAATATGACTGGTTCGATCACTCCGTCCCTAATGTGGATCAGGAATCCTTCTCCATGCGTATGGAAGGATTCTTCACACCAAAAGAATCAGGTTCACATACTTTTGCACTTCACAGCGTTGGCTGGAGCAAACTCTATCTCGAGGGCAAACTTTTGATTGACCACTCCTCTGATGAAGATAGGGATAAACAAATCAAAGCTGAGATTAAGCTCAATGGCGGGAAGACCTATCCCATCAAGCTCGAATACCATTGGAAAGGCAATCAGATGTCGCGTTCTGTCTCGCTCGGTCACCAGCCGCCTCATGCAAAAAACATGATCGCTGAAGCAGTGAAACTCGCGCAAAAATCAGATGTCGTTGTATTGGTTGCAGGCTTGAACGGCGAATGGGAAACTGAGGGCGCGGACCGTGTGGACATGAAACTGCCCGGTGAACAAAACAAACTCATCAAACGCGTGGTAAAAGCCAACCCGAATACGATTGTCGTCTTGAACGTGGGCTCTGCAGTTGAAATGCCATGGATTGATAAAGTCTCCGCTGTGATCCAACTCTGGTACGACAGTCAGGAGGAAGGAAATGCCCTTGCCGAGGTCTTATTCGGCGACGTCAATCCTTCAGGCAAACTTCCCACTACCATCCCAGTGCGTTTGCAGGATAACCCCGCCTATATCAACTATCCCGGCGAAAATGGAAGCGTCCGTTATGGCGAAGGCATATTCGTGGGTTATCGCTATTACGACAAAAAGGAACTCGCACCTCAATTCCCGTTCGGCCACGGACTTTCCTATACCACGTTCGAATATGGCAACCTGCGCTTGAGCGCGGATTCAACCACACCTGAAAATGGGTTGGATGTGAGTCTCGATGTCACGAACACAGGCAAACGCGCAGGCAAAGAAGTGGTCCAACTTTACGTGCGTGATATAAAGTGTTCGCTTGCGCGCCCGGAGAAGGAACTCAAAGCATTCGCAAAAATTGTCCTTGCCGCCGGTGAAACAAAGCCAGTTGCCTTTCATCTCGATCAGGAGGCTTTCTGGTTCTTCGACCCCGCTAGAAATGGCTGGGTAACGGAACCCGGCGAAATGGAAGTGCTGATCGGCTCCTCCAGTCGCGACATCCATCTGCGCGAAAAATTCACGCTCCTCTCTGGCTAGGGAAATCATCTCATGTTGGCTTGCCGCTGCGGGTCCTATTGGAAAGTGAAGTGGGGCATGGCGTGCTGGCGCGCTACTTTGGTGATATGCTCGAAAGCCCGATGGTGCAAATGGGCAGGGAAATGTCCCCGCCAAATATCTGAATTCTTACCCCATCTGCTATCCCCTGAAAAACTTAAGGTGATCAGTGACGATCTGGTAAAGTCATAAAAAGGCACAATATATCTGAAATTCTGGAATATGATGCATAAAAAATAACGTGATCTTCAACTAAAAAATATATTTCATACACAGCAAAGGAATCGAAACATGGCAACAAAAATCATATTTCCCGAGAATTTCATCTGGGGTGCGGCAACCTCCTCATATCAAATTGAGGGCGCATGGGACAAACACGGCAAAGGCGAATCTATTTGGGACCGCTTCTCGCATACACCTGGAAAAATCTATAACGGCGATACGGGTGACGTGGCCAATGATCACTATCGCTTATGGAAAAAAGACATTCGCATCATGAAGCAGATTGGGTTGCAGGCCTATCGCTTCTCCACTTCATGGCCGCGCATTCTGCCAAAGGGACGCGGCAAGGTCAACCAAAAAGGACTCGACTTCTACAGCAAACTCGTCGATGGCCTGCTCGAAACAAATATCACTCCCTTCGTCACGCTCTATCATTGGGACCTTCCCCAAGTCTTGCAGGATGAAGGCGGTTGGGAAGTGCGCTCCACTGCCGAAGCTTTTGTGGAATACACAGAAGCCCTTTCAAAAACACTTGGCGACCGCGTTAAGAATTGGATCACACACAACGAACCTGCGGTGGTCGCATGGATTGGTAACGACACAGGCGAGCACGCACCCGGCTTCAAGGATCTTGCCAGAGGCGTGTCTGTCAGTCATCACGTACTGCTTTCACACGGATGGGCCGTCCCCGTGATTCGACGGAACAGTCCCGGATCTGAAGTGGGCATCACCCTCAACGTCGGATGGAGAATGCCCGCCTCCAACTCAGCCGCCGATCTGAATGCCGTTCGGGAAGGCGATGGCAAATGGACGCGTTGGTTCGCCGATCCCATTTACGGACGCGGTTACCCGGCTGATGTGGTGGCGGATTTTGAACGACAGGATGCCATGCCAAACAGCATGAATTTCATCCTGAATGGTGATATGAAGGCCATCTCTGTCCCGTTGGATTTTCTGGGAGTCAACTATTACAACCGCGAAGTCGTCCGCTCTGGAGCATCAGACAACGAACCACAGGTTTTATTCTCCAAACCCAAGACCCCCGAAAACTGGACCGAGATGGGCTGGGAAAATTATCCTCAAGGTCTCACAGGCGTACTCTCGCGTTTGTATTTTGATTACAAACCATTGAAAATGTACGTGACCGAAAATGGCGCCAGCTACTCAACTCCTCCGGATGAAAACGGACGCGTGCAGGATGAACTCCGCATCGATTACTATCGGACACATATTGCGGCTGTGCATCGCGCCATCGCAGCGGGCGTACCCATGGCAGGTTACTTCGCCTGGTCTCTCATGGACAACTTCGAATGGGCAAAGGGCTTCGCCCAACGCTTCGGCATCGTCTGGGTGGATTTTGATACCCAGAAGCGCATCCTGAAAGACAGCGCGAAGTGGTATAGGAATGTGATCAGGAAGAATGGGTTCTAATAGCCCCTCAATAAATCGTGGCAAATAGATAAAAACTCCGAGCCGTAATAAACTCGGAGTTTTTATCATATACCCGTAAAATAACCCTCTTCCACTCCTTGCCACGTTTCATCATGCAGCTTCATATATTTCGTCAACAACGGATGCACGCGCGCCATTTCTTCGTACATGCGTTGGGCGACCCTTCTGATCGAAAAATGCGCAGTCCCCGCTGAACGTAACTGACAGAACGCGAATGCTTCCCGCAGGTTAAACTGAGCCAGCACACGGCGATTGAATCCATTGGGGACAACGTACTGCGCCACATCTGGATTGAATTGATTTAACTTCTCGAATATCCTCAAAGCGGATCCCATGGCCGCTTCATATTCGGACCTGAAACCTGCTTCCGTTATCAAAAGCGGAGTCGCGTATCCCAGCTGTGTTGTCAGCCTCTGCGGCGTTTGCGTCATCATGCGGTGACGCTTAAACTCGGCATACGCGCCCTGATCCATCACCAGGTCGAATGTGTATGTGCAATACTCCAGTTCCCGCAATGGAACATCGAACTTTCCCAAATTTCCCAACAGGGATTCGGCAAGACTAGCTTTGGCTTCTTCATTCAATGTTTCAACATACGATAAAGCATCAGCATAAGGCATTTCACCAAAGCGATACAAAGCCGCGGCTAAAACGTTTGTTTCTCCATCTCTGTCAAAATCAATCAACGTACACCACTTGCGTTTTCCAGTCTCCAATTCTCCAATCTCTAGTTCTCTAATCTTTTTGCAAGTATCTACCAAATATGGCGCAGCATCCGCATATTTCACCAGCGTTGGTGTTTCAGCTTTAGCCACTTCCTTCACCTTCGCGCCGATCTCGCGCACCTCCGCCAGCTCATGCGAAAGCATCTTGCGGATCATATTTTCCAGCACACGCGCGTTGGCGGTCATGCCTACATTTGCTAATGACGCGGCAGGCAAAATGAATCGGCACACATCCACATACTTCGAACGGATGCGGCGGTCCCACGCTTCATCTTTTTCGTTTTCGCGGCGCGGAAAACGCTCAAGGATGAGACTCCGCACAGGGTTCAACGACTCAGCATAAGTCTTGAAAAGGAAGCGGACGGTATCGATATATTCATCACGAAGCGGGTGATCTATCAACTCAGACGGAACCGTAAAATCATCTGAGTCCCATTTTTGATAACGCGTGGATTTTTCAGTATAGGACGCAAGTCGGTTGGATTCGATGCTCTCAATTGCAAGCCGTGAGACGTTCTCGAAAGCGATGTGCAGCACCGCGTGTTCAGCCACAGATGCGTGACCATATCCCACCACCCACTTTTCGTGGAATTGCGCGGATTTTTCGTCGCTCAACTGTGCGGCGATATCGCGAAAAGATTCGGGCGAGCGCGAAGTTTTTGCGAAGGCAACTGCGATGGTTTCGGGGCTAAGAGCACGCGGCGATAGAAGATAAATTTCACGTTCAGGCATGATAGTCTCTCCTCAATAAATCGGGCGAATTATATCAAACGAAGAGCGGCGGTATCGCCGCTCTTATGTGAGAATTTTTCTTGTCTCTTCCACATCTCTCCAGATCTGTTCCACGAGGGCGTCCACCGAATCGAATTTCAACTCATCGCGCAAACGCGCAACAAATTCGATTTTTAGCTCCTCGCCATAAATGTCATCGTCAAAACCAAGGATGTGCGCTTCAACGCTGGGGACCTGCTTATCGGGCGTAAAGGTGGGGTTAATGCCAATGCTGATTGCAGCCATATGTTTTTTGTTGGCAACATAAGCCCAGCCAGCATAAATACCCTTTGCTGGAACAATCTTCTCATGTGGATAATCGATGTTCGCTGTAGGTACACCGATCTTTTTCCCTCTGCCATCGCCGCGGATCACGGGCCCGCGCAAGGAATACGGATAACCCAATAGACGCGCGGCTTCGGTAATATTACCCACCGAGACCATTTTACGTATCTCGGTGGATGAAATCACGCCGCTTTCATCGCTCAAGGCTGATACCACTTCGACGCGGTATCCAAGTTCCCTGCCGATTTCAGTTAGTCGCGTCGCGTTGCCTTCGCGTCCCTTGCCGAGTGCGAAATCGTAGCCTATCAGCAGATGTTTTAATCCGAGTTTCTGCGTCAGCCGCAACATGAAATCGAAGGCTGTAACAGTTGAAAGTTCCTTCGTGAAGCGTTCAGTGATGACCACATCCACACCCATCGATGCCAGCAAATCCACACGTTCATCAGGCAAAGTGAGCAGTCCGATCTCCCCATGCCCCAATACTTTTGAAGGGTGTGGTTCAAACGTTAATACAACGGCAGGCATGCCGGTTGCCTGTGCGCCTGCCGTAAGTATTTTGATGATTTCCTGATGACCACGATGGACGCCGTCAAAAACGCCAACAGTCAACCAGGAATTATGCAGAGTAACTGCTTCGAGAGAGCGATAATGTCGCATGCTTATAAATGACTCCAGCGCCGTCCCTGGCGCTGGAATATAGCCTACTTTGATGGCGGTGACGTCCCTGTCACCAAGATGATCTCTTATTGGTGGCGACCGGGTACTAGTGTTGTTTATTCTGAAGTGAAGAACACCTTTTTTGGCTGCCATGCAGGACTTCCGTCTTCACCTGCAATACATTCCATCAGTGCCACCAGCTCACCTTGTGTGCTAACGCCGCGGACGCGGCTCCCCAATGCAACATCTGCTGCTGCCTTGACACGATGTCCGTGGCGTACACCCTCCACGTCATCGGGGCTGAGTTCGAGGGCGGGCCAGTCTCCCAGTGCTTCCGCCGCAGGGATCAGATACTGATACCAGTTGCCAGCGTGGAATGATTCCTGCAACTTGCGCAGGGGTACTGCATCCCGCAAAGAGAAACGTCCACTTTTGGTGCGGCGCAAGCCAACGAGGTAGGCACCACAACCAAGTTTTTCGCCAAGGTCGTTTGCCAGTGAACGGACGTATGTACCCGATGAACAATGCACATCGATCACAACTTCGGGCGGCGCCCATTCGAGCACTTCAAGGTGATGGACCGTTATCTTGCGCGGTTCCAATTCAACTTCCTCGCCTTTGCGTGCCATTTCATAGGCTTTGCGTCCCTGCACTTTTACAGCAGAATAAGGCGGCGGAGTCTGTTCGATCTCACCAACGAAGGTTTTTAACACTTCTTCGAATTGGGTTTCGGTCACATTAACGGGCTGACTCGCTTGCGTGACTTTTCCATCGGCGTCGAACGTATCTGTTCTGCCACCCAGACGGATGATGGCCTGGTATCTTTTATCGGAAGCCGAAACGTATTCACTCAAACGAACCGCCGGCCCCACCAATATTACGAGAACACCAGACGCGCGCGGATCCAATGTTCCAGTATGACCCGCGCGGCGCAGGCCGGTGCCGTTACGGATGGCCTGTACTACATCATGCGAAGTCATGCCCACGGGCTTATCCACCACCAGCACACCTGATATGGCATTCTTTACATCTTGACTATTCATTTATGAAACTCCTCCTTTACACAGTTCCCAGTAGATTATACTATCTTTGTCAATTTTGTTAAAACTCAAGCATTTCACGGGTAGTCTTTAGTACTAATGGCTGAATATCATGTAGCGCCCCGGGAATATCTGCTCCCGCAGCCGCGGCGTGACCGCCGCCTTTGAAGTGTTTTGCAATGGGTGAAACGTCTATGCCAGGCTCAAGTGCTCGCCATGAAATCTTTACATGATTGTCGCTTTGTTCGACGAAAATCATACCTACTTTGTTTCCTTCAATTGCCGAGATCATATTGATAAGATCAGCATCATCGTTGCCGCCATAGCCTGCTTTTTTACGATCATCCACCGTGAGTGTTGCCCATACAATTCCATTCCTTTGTTCCATGCAGGAAAGCCCGGCTCCCCAATACTTTGCAGCGGAAAACGACTTTCTGACCAGGGACTTCATGTAGAGGTCAGGCATATCCACACCAGTTTCCATCAACGTCGCGCACAAACGTAACGCGGATGGATTCGTGTTCGATGTGCGGAAACCAAGCGTATCTGTGATGATGCCTGTCAGCAGTGCGGCGGCGATGGGATTGGTGATTTCATATCCCCATTCAGGCAAATGGTTGGTCAGGATCGCAGCGGTGGCGACTTCCTCCGGTTCGATCAGATTGAGCAGCCCGAATTTTTCATTGGTTACGTGGTGGTCAATGTTGATATCGGGTTGACCGAAATCCTGGAAGACTTTCCCCACACGTTTGAAATCGGCGCAATCTACAGTGATAAAAGTATCATGCTCTCCGTTTGGTTCCTGAAGGATTAATTCGCTTCCCTCGAGGTGCTGGTAGGAGGAAGGCACGCCATCCACGAGAACCATTTGCACAGACCTGCCCGCGTTTTGGAGTGCCAGTCCCAGACCTAGAAGGGAACCTATCGCATCACCATCCGCGCGGACATGGGATGCTATGACAACATTTTTCGATTTTTCCAGTCGTTCTTTGATAGCCCCTGTTATTGCTTCATTCATTTTATGCAAGTTCCTCTTAATGCTATTTTGTTTCGTGCACAATACACAGTTTATTTCTTTTCTCGCAATTCCGCAAGTATCCTCTCGATGTGATCTGCATTCTCAGGCGTCATATCCCAGTGGAAGCGCAGGCGCGGAAAGGCGCGCAGTTCAACGCGCGAGGCAAGAGTCCGCTTGATGAAACCGGAAGCAGACTCAAGTCCCGCGAGAACGTCCTTGGAGCGCGAAACTCCCTCAATTGCCGAGACGTATACATCCGCATAGGCCAGTTCCTTATCCACTTTTACGTCTGTCAGGTAGATTTGTTTCAAGCGCGGGTCACTGATCTCGCGGATCAACATTTCCGAGAGTTCCTGGCGGATGCGGTCCGCTATACGTTGAAGTCGTGTTCCTGAAGGCATGGTTCTGTTGCTGCTAGGATATTTCCAAAATATAACATATTAGCTGATCACCAACTTGAATATCGTTGAAGCTCTTGAAACCGACTCCACATTCGTAACCTTGTTTGACCTCTTTAACATCATCCTTCTCATGGCGCAGGGATCCCATGTCACCTTCAAAGATCATATCGGTGCCACGGTAGAGGCGCACTTTTGCGTTGCGACGCAGTTCACCTTCGATGACTTTACATCCTGCCACCTTACCAAACTTGGACGCAGTAAAAACCTGTAACACCTGCGCGCGGCCGATGATCTTTTCTTTGACTTCCGGCTCAAGCATACCATTGAGGGCCTTTTCGATATCCTCGGTCATGCGATAAATGATCTCATATAGCCGAATATCGACGCCCTCTTTTTCAGCCAGGCGGCGGGCAGAGACATCTGCCTGGACGTTGAAGCCAATGATAATCGCATTCGACGCAGATGCAAGCATCACATCGTTTTCACCAATGTTGCCTGCTTCAGAATACAAAACCTTAATGCCGATGGCACCCTCTCCCAGCTTGTTCAGCTCGGAGACAATCGGGTTAAGCGAGCCTTGCACATCCGCTTTTACGATCAGATTAAGTCCCTTCGCTTCACCAGCCTGGACGTGGGCGAACAGATCTTCGAGCGTCACTTTCTTCTTCGATTGTGCCTGCGATTTTGCCAATTCGGTGCGTTCCGTCACAATAACGCGCGCCTCTTTTTCGGAGACTACTACTTCGAATATATCGCCGGCAGAAGGGACATCGCTTAATCCCATCACAGCCACCGGCATGGATGGGCCGGCCTTCTTCACAGGTTTACCTCTGAAATCCGAAAGGGCCTTTAATTTGCCATGAGCGGTTCCAGCTACAATGGTATCACCAAACTCAAGGGTCCCATTTTGTACAAGCAGGGTTGCCATTACGCCCCTGGTTTTATCCACTTCGGCTTCAATAACTGTGCCAATCACTTTGCCGTTGGGGTTCGCTTTGATCTCGGTATTATCTGCTACCAGCAGGATACCTTCCAGCAGATCATCAATACCCTGCTTCTGCCGCGCAGAGACCGGGATGATCATTGTATTTCCGCCCCACTCATCCGGCACAAGTTCCAATTCAGCAAGCTGTTGCTTCACACGGTCAGGATTGGCGTTGGCCTTATCGATCTTGTTGAGAGCTACCATTATCGGTACACGCGCGGCTTTTGCATGCGCAATGGCTTCCCTCGTCTGTGGCATCACGCCATCATCAGCCGCGACGACCAGGATCACAATGTCCGCTCCCTGCGCACCACGGGCGCGCATTTGTGTAAATGCTGCATGGCCCGGCGTATCGAGAAATGTGATCTGGCGTCCCTTCATTTCAACTTGATACGCGCCGATATGCTGGGTAATACCTCCAGCTTCACCTGCTGCCACATCTGTCTGGCGGATCGCATCCAACAGGCTGGTCTTTCCATGATCTACATGGCCTAGAATTGTCACAACAGGCGGGCGATTCTTCAAATGCGATTCATCCTCCCCAGCGATTAGCTGACGCCAAAGCGGCACCTCCCCCACATCAACTGTAACTTCCTCCACAACTTCAGGGACCGCTTCAAAACCATATTCAGCCATCACGATGGCGGCCGTGTCAAAATCCACAGCTTGGTTGATGGTCGCCATTACACCGTTGGACATCAATTTTTTGATGAGTTCAATGGGGCTTTTTTCGATCTTCTGGGCCAGCTCGCGAATCACGATGCTAGATGGCAATTCAATCTTGTTTCCGTTGCTACTCATGGGCTACCTCCTTAAATTACAGACTTCAAATGAACGTATAAATATACGGTTCATTTTGGGTAAGCCCAGTGAGCAATTTATGCGGTCACATGGTTACTTACCCGCTCCTGCCACCTCTGCCTCAATGGGCAGAGTATTCATAAAATCTTCCAGCACGGCACGTTCATCTACCGTCAAAGTTGTTTTCAAGGCATGTGCCAGAGAACCTTTCAAGCCGCGCTCCCAGCATTCGCGACGATCATGCAGGTAGGCTCCCCTGCCAGCCAATTTGCTGGTTGGGTCCACCTGCACCCCTTTGCCTGTACGCACAATGCGCACCATCTTCCGTTTGGGCAGAACTTCACGACAGCCCACGCAAGTCCGCTGGGGTACATGTTTCACGCGCTGAACAGGTTTCTTTGACATACTCCTAATTCCCCTCTCCGTTTAAGAGAGGGTCAGGGTGAGTTTTATTACTCTTCCTCGCCAAAATCATCATCACCGCGCTTGTGCTTCTTACGGCCCACGACCTCGCCGCGCTCTTCGTCCAGCACCAGCTCCACACTCTTCTTCTTGCCCTTCTTGCCTTTCTTCTTATCCGCGGACTCTTCCTCTTCAACCGCAGCGGTCTGGAAGATCTCAGGCTTCATCGCGAAGAGTTCATCCAATGAGACACCGTCCTTGGCATGCTCATCTTCCTCTTCTTCAACTGACTTTCTTGCATCTTTCTTAGCCGGAACCTGCTTCTCAACAACTGGCACTTCCTCAACTGCAACCGGTTCGGTGACAAGAACAGCCTCAGGCTGAGACTCAACCACGGCAACGGCTTCCACTATCGGCTCCGCGGGAAGCGGTTCCGGGAAGCTCAGCGCGGCCAACGCCTCTTCAATATTTTGCATCGCCTTGGGGCCGACTCCCGGCAGTCCGAGCACCCGGTTGGAATCCATCTTCATCGACATCATCAACGCGCCAACCGTGTCAAACCCAGCCTCAACCAAAATATTGAAGACATGTTCCTTGAGCCCGATTTGTTCGAGCGGCATACCAAACGCGGCAGTGGGCACTTCGGCCCGGGCACTGGCAGTTTTCTCTTCCACCGCACGAGCCGCATCTTCCTTGATCTGGATCGTGCGGCGCTCCACACGGTCAACAAATTGACTGAGCATGGTAAATTCTTCAGGTGTGATAGCGCGATTCTCAGCCTTCTTCGCCAGCACTTCTTCAACAGCAGAAATGGACTCAACCGCGTTGGGCAGCAGTGCAGATAGTTCAACATCACTGCGCAATTTCTGAATTGCATCGCCGGCAGCCTCAGCCAGTGACTTGATATCAATGCGCCAGCCGGTGAGCTTCGCGGCGAGGCGCGCATTCTGTCCATCGCGGCCAATCGCCAGGCTGAGTTGATCTTCATTCACCACAACGGTCGCGGTTCGGTTGCCTTCCGCCTCGGAGAGATATACACCACTTACGCGCGCGGGGCTGATGGCTTTGGAAATATAAACAACGGGGTCTTGATCCCATTGAATAATGTCAATTTTTTCATCGTGCAATTCTTTGACGATGGCTTGAATACGGACGCCTTTGATTCCTACACAAGCGCCCACTGGGTCCACGCCAGCTTGAGTTGCCATCACAGCCACTTTGGCACGCGCACCCGGCTCACGCGAGATGGCACGTATTTCCACCACGCCATGATAAATTTCAGGAACTTCATTCTCAAGCAGGCGGCGCAGGAAATTGCGATGTGCGCGGGAAAGGATAATTTGTGGTCCGCGCGAACCGTCCTTCACTTCAAGCACAACCGCGCGCACGCGCTCATGCACCTTGAAGCGCTCGCCTGGGATTCTTTGATTCCCTGGTAGAACCCCTTCGGCTTTCATATCAAGGCCAATCGTCGTCGCTTGAGCATTGGTCGCCTGGACAATGCCACTCACGATCTCACCGGTCTGACGCTCGAAATATTGCATCTGATTCGAACGTTCGGCTTCACGGATGCGCTGTTGGATCACCTGCCGCGCAGTCTGAGCGGCAACGCGCCCGAAATCTGCAGGAGTGGTTTCAACGACCACGGTGTCACCGAGCTGCGCTTCAGGGTTGACCTTGCGCGCCTCGTCCAGCAGAACCTCGGTCTTTGGCTCCATGATGTCTTCCACAACTTCCTTCTCAGCGAAGACCAGCACCCTACCGGTATCAGGATCGATTTTAGCTTCCACATGCTGCGCAGTGGATGCATTGACGGCCCGCCGATAAGCGGAAACCATGGCAGACTCAATTGCACCAAGGATCACTTCCTTGGAGAGTTGCTTTTCTTCCAACACTTCGTTGAATGCCAGGGCGAATTCGTTCTTGGTCATACTACTACTTGCTCCCATTGTTGTTCTTTTACAAGCAGAAAAGTGGGGGTTGCCCACTTCTCGATGCGTGCGGTGATCAGTTCGACGTGCAGTTATTATTCTAGCATAGGCAGGAAAAACTTGCAAGATATAATTGCCGCCATGTCTGAACGGGACTTTGAAAAAGCTGCTTTACGCGGCGAGCCGTCCTACGTCTGGCGTGCGGGGCAACAGCGCAGATTGGATATGATCGTCAAAGCTGCGGGTGAGCGCATCCGCGGACGAATCCTGGAAAACGGATGTGGCGTGGGCATGTACGTGGAACATCTTTCCCCTTTTGGAGGAGAAGTGATCGGATTGGAATATGACTTTGAGCGCGCCGCCGAAGCACGGATGAATTCTGCCCAAATCCTTAACGCGGCAGGGGAATTCCTTCCGCTTCCTCCATTGACGTTTGACCTGATCCTCAGCCATGAAGTGATCGAACACGTACGGGATGACCGCGCCGCCATCTGCGAAATGATCCGCGTCCTCCGAAGTCCCGACCCTGTGTCGGGGAAACCTGGCGGACGCGCGGTCATCTTCTGCCCAAATCGCGGCTATCCGTTTGAGACACATGGAATCTATTGGCGTGGAAAATATCATTTCGGAAATAAGCTTTTTATGAATTATTTACCGCGTAAGTGGCGCGACAAACTTGCCCCGCATGTTCGCGTCTATTCAGGGAAAGATCTGGAAAAGTTATTCGAAGGATTACCAGTGAAATTTATCGAACGAACGATCATCTACGGCGCGTACGATAACATCATCGCCAAGTTCGGACTGTTGGGAAAGATCCTACGCGAAATCTTACAGTTCCTGGAAAAGACACCATTGAAAATATTGGGCTTGTCGCACTTTTGGGTCGTTGAAAAACTCGAGGAGAAAATATGACAGAGATCAATACAAGGACTGAATTAATAACTGCCCTCCAGGATGCAAATCAACGCGTTACAAAGTGGTTCGATGAAATCCCTGCAAAGGAATTTTTCTCTCGGCAAGGCGAGGTGTGGTCT
Organism: Anaerolineales bacterium; assembly: GCA_045402985.1. Lineage (GTDB taxonomy): Bacteria > Chloroflexota > Anaerolineae > Anaerolineales > Villigracilaceae > Defluviilinea. The sequence continues at coordinate 3,489 of JAXIPJ010000417.1, read as the reverse complement.
GCGTCAGATAATATGGATCATCTCATCAAGTCACACAGACCTATTTCCAAAGCGTTAAAGTTGCCAAAATTCACTCTGCAGGCAATGTTTGGTAAACCAGAAGTACCATCCAAACCTTACGAGGAAATCTGCCGCATCTATCGAGACGAAATCGCCAAAGGCGCGCAGGCATCGGGGCGTTACCTTCCAGAGCAACAAAGGCCCGCAGAAGCTGCCGAAGAGAAGAAGGCTGAATTGTTGGAGCAGTGGTCTAAAGCCAGCACAGAACTTGTATCAGTCGCCGGGAAATGGAATGAAAATGAATTGGATGGATATTTTCTTCCTCATCCATTAATCGGAAAACTAACAATTCGAGAAATGCTTTTCTTTACGATCTATCACAATTTGCGACACGCCAGCCAGGAGGGAGATTGAAACAAAGTCCTTCGCAAAGGTATAATGAAATCCGCATATATGCGGATTTCCTCTTTTCTCTCGCTCTCCCGGCAATACATTCTTTCCCTTGTATTGATCGCATCGGTCACGGCGTTATTTTTCGCGTTGCGTGAGGCGCTGGATTCCACCCTCATCGCTTTGCTGTATTTGATACCACTCGGAATGATCACCGCCTTCTGGGGGCTTGGACCTGGCATTATAAGCGCATTGATTACATTCCTTATGTTCAATTATTTTTTCATCGAGCCTTTTTACACGTTCACAGTACATCATCCCGCAGATGTTGTCATCCTTGTAGTATTTCTTATCGTGGCAGTGGTCATCAGTCAATTGGTCGCCCGTGCACAGGCAGGACTCGACGCGGCAATGGCGCGTGAACGTGAGGCAACACAACTCTATGAACTGAGTACTGCGCTGACAGGCCTGCACAACGACCATGCCATCGCGAAAATCCTTGCAAAACAAATCCATACTGTTGCGCAAGGCGAGTACGTTGAACTGAACATCGCAGGGACAGATCCCTTTGCTTTTCAGTTGCCTGAGATCATTCCACCGACTCGTCCACCCGAATTGATCCTCCCCATCGAGGCCGCGCGCGGTGTTATCGGAGAGATTCGGCTTTGGAGGATCACGCCAGCCATCTCGTCTGGTGAAAAGTGGTTGTTACAGACGTTTGCCAGCCAGGGTGCATTGGCGCTGGAACGCGCCTGGCTCGCGCAAGCGGAATCGCGGGCGAGAGTCCTTGAAGAAAGCGACCACTTGAAATCCGTTCTTTTGTCTTCCGTCTCGCACGAATTACGTACGCCGCTTTCGACCATCAAGGCCGCGGCCTCGAGCTTGAGAGAAAACGAAGTCGGTTGGGATTCACCTGCCCGAGTGGAATTGATCTCTGCGATTGATGATGAAGCCGACCATTTGAACATGCTCGTTGGCAACCTGCTGGATATGTCTCGTATCGAATCAGGTGCACTCAAGCCAAAACGTGAATGGAATATCCTGCCTGAAATCCTTGGGACAGTACTCATCCGAATGCGACATCTGGTGGAGGAACATCAAATAGAGGTGGATGTACCTGAAAGCCTGCCACTTGTTCCTGTGGATTACGTGCAGCTGGAGCAGGTTTTTACAAATTTAGTGAGCAACAGTGTGAAGTATGCTCCAGAGAAAACAAGGATTTGCATTCGCGCCTTCGTGGAAGATGAATCGATCCATGTGCAAGTGAGCAATCAGGGACCGCAGGTGCCACAGGAAAATCTTGAACGCATCTTCGACAAGTTTTACCGCATTACCGCCGCAGACCGGGTCACAGGTACAGGGCTGGGGCTTTCGATTTGCAAGGGAATCATCGAAGCGCACGGTGGACGCATTTGGGCTGAGAATGTGCCTGATGGCCTTGCATTCAACTTCACTTTGCCGCTCAGTTGGAATGGAGTCACATCTCCTCAACTTCCAACGGATACAGAGACCGAATGAGCAATGCGCCGCATATTCTTGTCATCGATGATGAGCCGCAAATCCTGCGTGCCATTCGAACTATTCTCACTGAAAAACAATTCAAGGTTACCACTGCCAGCCGCGGCGAAGAGGGTCTCACATTAGCCGCGACGAATGAACCTGATATTGTGATTCTCGATTTGGGTTTGCCAGATATGGATGGTGTGGAAGTTTGCTCTCGTTTGCGAGAGTGGACCCAGTGCCCGATCATTGTTCTTTCTGTGCGCGACAGTGAGCGTGATAAAGTTGCCGCGCTCGATGCTGGCGCGGATGACTACCTCACCAAACCATTTGGCATCGAAGAACTGCTGGCGCGTGTGCGCGTGGCTCTTCGTCATTCCACACGAGCACAAGGCGCCCAAAACAGAGTAATCAAGGCGGGGCCCGTCACAATCGACCTCGCGTGGCATATTGTGAAGCGCGGCGATGATGAGATCAAATTGACTGGCACGGAATACAAATTGCTTTCGTACCTCGCTGGCAATCACGGACGCGTGCTTACACACCAAGGCATCCTTACGCACGTCTGGGGACCAGCCGATGCGAACCATACTGAATATCTGCGCGTCTACATGCGCCAGTTGCGGAAGAAACTCGAAGATGACCCCGAACGGCCACAATATATTCTCACCGAACCCGGCATTGGTTATCGCTTCATTGCCGACGAATAAGATACCCACATACACCTTACAACGCCCCGATAACGGGGCGTTTTTATTTGTTTTTTATGCAATTGCTCATTTTCTTTGTCACAGTTTTATGCGTGCTTGTTAAGATTTGATTATCTGTGAGGTGAGATGAACAAACCTGATTCACAACCTGTATCTTTGACGCTGCTCCCCGCGGCTCAATCCGACCCTTCGACACGCTCAGGGAAGCGCCTCGGGCCCGCCCGCCGCTTAGTCGTCCTGGTTCCCGACATGGAATCGGACTACATGCCTGCGATACGCAGAATCTGGGAGCTAGCAAATGCCCAGCACGCACGCGTACAGTTTCTCGGTCTATGTAAAGATGTGGCAAAGGAACCCAGCCTTCACAGGCAACTCGTTACCATGTCTGCATTGGTGGGTGATGACGAAGTATCCACTGAAGCAAAGGTCGAAATTGGAACGAACTGGGTGGATATCGTAAAACGGAACTCTCAAACAGGCGACATGATCGTTTGCTTCGAAGAGCAACGTGCCGGGCTGCTGCATAGACCATTAAGCCAGATCCTGGAAGCAAATTTGAACTTTCCTGTGTACATCCTTTCAGGTCTCTATCCGCAGAAATCCAAATCGAATTGGCTTTCGCAGGTTATTGTATGGTCGGGTTTCATTGGGATCATCATCTGCTTCTGCATACTGCAGGTAAAAATCATTCAATTACCAAAAGACTGGTTTCAAAACGCCTTGCTCATCTTTTCAATCATCCTTGAATTCTGGCTGATCTGGGTTTGGAATAGCCTGTTCGGTTAATCTTTTCCAGCGCATTGGAGAATTGAATGCTCTCTATAATATTGTATAAAGCCGCTCCGCCTGAAAAAAAGGGCGTGCTGAGTACACTAGCACTCTTCGGCGT
>JAXIPJ010000193.1:0-6302 GCA_045402985.1 Anaerolineales bacterium | reverse complement strand
CGCAGATGAATCTTTCGGCGCGCGCCTATCACCGCATCCTGAAACTGGCACGCACGATTGCAGATCTGGCGGGGAGTGAAGAAATCCAATCTGTGCATCTCGCAGAAGCGCTGCAATATCGTCCGAAATTGATGCTGGGGTAAACCATCGAATTATTCGGCAATCCTGCTTCGTTGCCTGAATGGGGATAAAGATATTGCGATGATGTAGGAGGACTTGTGGCTTGCGCCTCTTCTTATACAGAACCAAATAAGACTTAAATTGCAATTTCATTATATATTATCAATTTTGTTTATCCCCCTCAACGCGAAAGCGTCTTGTAAACGAAGTCTCGGATGATCCACCTACCATATTAGTGAAATGGTTGTGGATTCGCTTGGCGAGATGGCCTTTTTAAAGGATTTATAACAAAATCAGTTTCTCATTTTGAGAACAGCTTTACAACTGCGGCAAATATCAGGTGAAAGCAGGCTCTTCACTTGAAGACTCGCAGTTCGCATCAATTAACAAGAGTTCGATCCTTAACAAAATAGATTTTAGGACTTTCTGCTTCTGGACAACCATCCGTCTCTGCAAGAGCCTAGCTTCCCGAGTGGGAAGCCTATAATACGATGTTTTATTCCATAAGATTGTGATGCTAGGCAGTACACGTTCTTTTTCTAGAGGAGATAATGGCAATGAAACTATTTCGTTCTTTTCATATTTGTACCATCCTGGCTGTTTTGCTATCTCAGATCGGGTTAATTTCAATTGCCGCGACAGAGGTAGGCGCGGCTCCTGCTCAATATGTTGTCCCAACGACTCCTAGCTTTGCCGGAGTGACCATCTCTAATGTCCGGATCAACGAGGGCAGCAATATAGCGTTTGTATCCCCGGGGAGTACCTTTTCCGTAAGCATGGACTACTCAATCGTTGATCGAGACTGTCCTGGGTGCATCGATGAAATTGAGATTGGTTTTAGCACAAGCAATCCCTTTGCTTGTATCTATACAGGGATTCCAGGCGTAGAGGGGGCATCTGGCAGCACAACCATTGAAGTGACAGCACCCAACACACCCGGTGTCTATTTTCTTGGGTTTGATCGGGCGCAGCATTTCAGTTGTGAACAAGCCCTCGAAGTCGGGTGGTGGAACGGCGCGCCTGATACAAGTCGCTTCATAGCCAATGTCATCGTTACAACGCTGATCGTTAACTCGAACGCGGACACGGATGATGAAACCTGCGATGCGACCCACTGTACACTACGGGAGGCAATTAATGCAGCCAATTTCAATGAGGGCCTCGATCTCGTAGCATTTAACATCCCTGCGGAAGGGGTACAGACCATTTCGGTCACATCCGCATTGCCCCCAGTAGCCTATCCTGTGATCATCGACGGTTATACACAGCCAGGTGCACAGCCAAACACTCTGGTTATTGGCAATAATGCCGCCATCCAGATCGAGCTTGATGGAGATAGCTGTGATGGTGCATGTGGTCAGGCCTTGTTGATCAGTTCAGGTGGTAGCACAATCAAGGGGTTGGCTATTCATGGGAATTTCAATAATGGAATCGAAGTGAATGGAACTAGCAATATCATTGCTGGGAATTTCTTCGGACTCAAGGCAGATGGCACTCCCAATGGAGTGCTTGCCTCCGGTATCTATGTCAATAACACATCCAATAATTCAATTGGTGGAACCGACCCTGCCGACCGAAATGTGATCTCGAATAACCGAGATGGTATTTTTATCGCTGCTGGTGAGTCTGACGCGACCAACAACGTCATCGCAGGCAACTATATCGGAACGAACCCAGCAGGTACGGCCGCCATGAGCAATACTCAGCGTGGCATCTTCGTCGGGTCCTTCGGTCGGATCGCAAGCGAGAACGCCATCACGGACAACCTGATTTCCGGCAACGGGCGATTCGGAGTCCTGTTGCGCGATGCCAGCGTGAGCGGGAACTTTGTGACAGGAAACCTTATCGGCCTGAATGCAGGTGGTACCGACCCGTTGCCGAACGGCGACAACGATTCGGGTGATGATGGTTTGTCGGGGACGAGCGCGACAGCAGGTATCTACGTTGCGGGACCAAACAATACGATCGGCGGCACCGGGCGGGTATCTGCTGGTAACATCATCGCGTTCAATAATGGTGCAGGGATCCATGTTGCCGCCGATACTGGCACTGATATCCGCGGGAATGAAATATTCTCTAATTCTGGCCTTGGCATTGACCTGGCAGGTGATGGGGTCACATTCAATCACGCCGGGTTCGTCGCAGGGCCGAATAATTACCAGAACTATCCGGTCCTGAGTCTGGCCACATCCGAGGGCGAGACCCTACGGGTGGGTGGCTTCCTCGAGTCCGAACCCAACCAAGACTATACGATCGACATCTTTGCTAACGCGACCTGCGATCCCTCGTTCTTCGGTGAAGGCGAAAGCTACATTGGCTCATTCACCGTTTCCACTGATGAGGACGGTCTGGTCATCTTTGATACCAACGACCCCCAGTTCGGGAACCTGCCCGTTGGCGCACCCGAACCGCATGGCATCTCGGCCACAGCGACCGGCAGCGGCGGCACCTCCGAGTTCTCGTACTGCCGCCCAGTGGCCACCTCCAACTTGAACTGGGTCCAGGCCCATGCAGTCTCCACTGAATCGCAAACACAGCAATACATCACAGATATCTTCCAGGAAAAGTGGTTCAAGTTCCCTGTACAGCCAGGTTCAACTGTGAGCATCAAACTGACGAGTTTGCCTGGGAGCGCAGTCAGTTTGCACCGCGATCCAAACCCAATCTATAAGGAACTGACCAATCCGCAGAACGCCGAGCTGTTGAGCGCTGAGGCTGCCGACGCGGCCTTCCTACCCTCGGGTTCGTTGCCTTCCGGATCGCTACCTTCTGGCTCTTTACCTTCCGGCTCACTCCCATCTGGTTCACTGCCTTCAGGCTCGCTGCCAACTGGTTATCTACCTTCAGGGTCATTGCCTTCTGGCTCGCTACCTTCAGGTTCACTTCCTTCCGGATCGCTACCTTCTGGCTCTTTACCTTCGGGTTCATTGCCTTCGGGTTCGCTACCATCAGGTTCGTTGCCCTCTGGATCACTACCCTCCGGCTCACTGCCCTCTGGATCACTACCTTCTGGTTCTTTGCCCTCCGGCTCACTGCCATCGGGTTCACTACCTTCCGGCTCGCTGCCCTCCGGCTCGCTGGATGCTTATGCCAGTGCCGCGGTCAACAGTCTGATGGGCATCTCGATGGATCCCTATGCCACGGTCCAAACTATCGAGCGCAACACATACGATCTCCAGGAGAATCTTTATGTGCGCATAGTTGGACCCTACAATCTTGAGACTCCGTTCACACTTGAGGTTATGGTCGAGAGTGAAGTCTGCGTGGGTATCGACCCAATGCCTGACACTGATGATCTCCCAGTCATCTCCGGATCACCGTTGAGCTCTGGTTCCTATCAGACCCTCATCCTAACCGATTCTGCCCGGTTGCACGGCGAACCAGGTGAAATTGCAGCCGCGTTGGATGATCTGGATACATTGGCCGCGCGTTCTGATGTGCACGGCATAGTGATTGACCTTAACGATTCCAAATATTTGCGTGTCGACCTAGCGAACACCCAAGCTGACGCCCACCTAGCTTGCGCGGCAGCCAAGAACACCGTCGCGAAAGAAATCAAAAAGGTGATCGATGCCTACCACGCTGCAAACCCGACTCTCGAATACATTGTGTTGGCTGGTGGCGCGGATGTGATCCCGTTCTTCCAGGTTCAGGATGTTTCAGGGCTCGCCAATGAAAAGGATTATGTTCCCCCGGTGTTGCCATCGACCGCTTCTGAAGCTGGATTGAAGACCAACCTCGTGCAGGGACAGGATGCCTATGGCTCGCAGATCGAATTCACGCAGGCAGGGTACACACTGGCTCTACCGGACCTGGCGGTTGGACGATTGGTGGATAGCGCCACCGAAATAAGCGCGGCGGTCGATGCCTATATCGCGACCGATGGCCTGATTGAGCCTAACTCAAGCCTGGTTACCGGTTATGACTTCGTCGGTGATGCGGCCGTGGCGATTCAAGCTGAGATGGACGCCGGCACGGACTCCATTGCTGATACGCTCATCCAGGCACCCGGACTGCCTCCCACCGATGCAAGTGCATGGACAGCGAATCAACTTCGCACAAAATTGCTGGGTGGTAACTTTGATATCGCCGTGCTGACGGGTCACTTCAGCGCGGGCAATCTGCTGGCTGCAGATTATGGAACCGAACTCTCTGCCGCAGAGATCGAATCCATGACCGATGTGTTGGTTCTTGCCTTGGGCTGTCACGGTGGTTATAGCATTCCAAATAGTGACTTGCTTACAGACATCTCTCCAAACCCGGACTGGGCAAGGGCGTTCCTGGCTAATGGCGCGGCTGGCTATGTCTCTGCTACGGGATATGCCTACGGCGATACAGAATTGGTTGAATATGGTGAGCGGCTCTTCCTGAGGTTGGCACAGCAGCTCCGCACTGGCAGTGGTCCTGTCTCGGTTGGGCAGGCTCTCGTGAAAGCCAAACAGCAGTTCCTGGCAGAGACTGCACAATTGACTGGCATCGACCAAAAGACCCTCGTCGAGATGACACTCTACGGTCTGCCGATGATGAAAGTGGATATGCCTGGAGTACGCCTCAATCCGCCAACAGAGAATTCCATTGTGAGCGGAACCAGTCCGGTTCTAGTCGGACCCGGCGCGAGCTTTGGCCTGCGCAGCAGTCCTGTTGTGCTCAACCCTGTTGTCAATACGCATACGAAAATACTTCAAAATCTTTCTGGTGGCGGAACGGTTACAACGACCTATCTCTCCGGTGCAGATGGTGTGGTTGTCAATCCGTTTGAGCCGATCTATCCGAAGGAAATTTTCAACGTTACGTCGAACGGTAATGTTCTGCGAGGCGTGGCTCTGCGCGGGGGTACCTATACTGATCTGTCGGGAATTATCCCATTGACCTCTTCGCCCACAACGGAAACGTCGACTGCGCATCTTTCTTTCAACACTGACGTTTTCTACCCAACGCAGAGTTGGGCATCGAACTTCTCCGACGCAATCAACGGAGGCAATACGCGGTTGATCGTCTTCCCGGCACAGTTCAAATCGAGCGCACCAAGTGCTATTGATGGCATCCTGCGCAAATTCAATCAATTGGATTTGCAGTTCTACTACCTGCCTGACAACTGGACAGACATGGGTAGCTCCCCGACAACTAAAGCCGCCGCAGTCAGTGCCGCCCCAGTCATTCTCGGTGCATCCGGTGTGGAAGATGGTAATACGGTCAAGTTTAGTGTGAACGCTGCGGCCGAAGGCTCGGCCGGAGTGCAGGCGGTTTGGGTGCTTTACACGGGTAAGCCCGGAAGCAACTATCATGGCACGTGGACATCGCTGGATCTGAGTCAAAATCCCAATGATCCCGATTTTGATCCCACATTGTGGAAAGGCACCCTGACCCTTCAATCTGGTGAAAATGCAGAAGATATCCTGTTCATGATACAGACCGTGGGCGGCGCCGGTTTGACAACTCTGGCAACGAATCTCGGTGCCCATTACAGCGTTGCTGATGAAAACGCCACACAGCTTCCTCCTCCTGCCGCGACAACGCTGACTCTACAATCGCCTCCCGCGAACGGAACTTATCTTAAGCAAAGCAGCTTCGACCTGTTACTGCAATCTGGTGGACAACCTCTTGCGGGCAGGCTCGTCACTCTCGATATTGGCGGGCAGCAGGCTTCGGGGATCACAAATTCCGCGGGTGAGGTAACCCTCACCTTGAATCTTGTCGTTCGCCCTGGGAATTACACTGCCCAGGCAAGCTTCCGCGGCAACGCCGAATATTTGGGCTCGAACGATGCCAGCGACTTTACAGTCCACAAGGATAGCACGACGCTGACAGTCACACCGGCTTCAGCCAGCGTTATGACAAGCCAACCCACGCCGTTCGTCGCCGTCGTGCGTGATTCGTCCGGGCGCGCGCTGGGTGGCAAGTCTGTGTTCTTCATCGTACACAACAGCACACATACATTTGCAACGTCCGTGATTGCAGATTTCGCGGGCAATGCCGCGCTTGGAGTCGTTCCGTTACCCGCTGGCGTTTACACTGTGGATGCCTACTTCAATGGTACGATCCCAGTCAATCCCAATATCACCTTGAGCGATGATTATTATGAAAGCTCGAGCCGCCTTAGTTTGTCCCTCGAACTAAAGATGTTCGCTTTCACGGGCTTCTTCGCACCGGTGGATAATCCACTTGTGATAAATCAGATGAAT